>CANGZW010000045.1 GCA_947458405.1 Leptospiraceae bacterium | reverse complement strand
GAAAGAATCGTACTTATCACTGCAATGGAAAGAAATTTCATTGTGTTATTTTCTTTTTTATCTGCTCCGAATTGCTGGCTACAGTTAAATAGAATTAAAAAAATGATAAATAAGGTTGCTGATTTTAAAATTTTTTGACATTGAATCATATTAATTTTTTCTCAATTAGAATAAAAAATTTATTTATAAAATAAACTCAATTCATTTTTACTTTAACCTTTTATTTTTTGGATAGAGGGATAAAGAAATCCATTATGATTCACTCGCTAATTACTAGAAAAAAATACTCTTTATGCTACCTTTGGAACAGGGAAAAATATGGATTGATACAAGTAAAACAGGGCGGATTACCATTACTGTTATACAAAGTAATGGTATTAAATTTAAGACTTTGGCTAAAAATGTAACTAAAATAAACTAGGTAAAATGATCGGTTTTCCATTTGTAATTGTTACAATTTCGTTTTTTACAATATTAATCCTTCTTACAAAAAAACCAAGATTCACTTTTGATCTAATTTTTGCTGTCTTGATTTTTTCTATAGGATTTCAGCATATTTACCATATCTTACTAATCAATGGTGTCTATACTACATTTTTACCCCTTCGAAGCGGAGCCTACCCTCTTCTCTTTGGACCGTTACTTTACCTGTATTTCAATTTTCTTTCTACAGAATCTGCGAAATTTAAAACAATTTACCTTCTGCAGTTTCTACCATTTTTACTTCTCTTGACAGTGGAAGGATTTCTTGGGGATATTCCTTTAAATGAAACTCCCATCTTTACCACTGATCCTAAATTTCCACTTTCTAATTTAATTTATCTGATTACAATTTTTCTATCTGTACTACTATATTCCATTATATTAAAATATAAAATTGAAAAACACAAAGAATACATAATTAATTATTTCTCCAATTTATCTATTTGGAAAAATCTTTCCTGGATTGATTGGATTTTGGGATTGTATATTGTTTCAAATTTACTAATACCCGTCTTACACATCATTTATGATGACAACTCTTCTTTTTACTTTGTTATACTAAGAGGAGTAATCCTCTTCTTATTTGTCACAGGACTCTCTTTTTTTGGAATCCACCAAACCATCATTTTCACTCATTGGAAACATTTTGCACCATTTACGATCGAAAGTGAGAATATTTCTCATATAAAAAGTAAAGAACTTTTTACTTTGGAAGAAAAAGACTCACAGAAATACAAAAATTCCAGGCTTAGTGAAAATTCTATTTCCACAATGAAAATAGTAATACAAACATATATGAAAAATAAAAAACCATTTCTAGACCCTGATTTTACTATTGAAGTTATGAGTAATGATTTAGATATTTCCATTCATAAATTATCACAATGTTTAAATGCAGGTATGAATATGACTTTCAATTCCTACGTGAATGAAAAGAGAATTGAAGAAATCAAGCTGGAAATCCAAAAAAATAAAAGCGAAAAATTAAATTTTCTTAATCTAGCATTTTCAAAAGGATTCAATTCAAAATCTACTTTCAATAGTACATTTAAAAATATAACAGGTCTCACTCCTTCTCAATACCAAAAACAAATTTCTTCTGAAAATTAGTCCAATCCCATCGGGACGGACGATTTCTTTTTTTATGTGTGATATATTAGCATAATAAAGAAGGAGATTTATTCATGTTTAGATTTATTATAATGATTATAAAAGTGTTTAGTTTATTGTTTATATTCACTTTCTGTTCTGGGTCAAAAAAGAAAGATAGTACAAGTGCTCTTGCTTTAGCTGGTTTAAGTATACTTTCGAGTCAATCCTGTAGCAATGAGGATATGCAGATCGTGTCACGCAGTTCGGCAGTAGCAGGCAGTTATCCAATTGTAGATACAAGCCAGAGTGGTTTATGGGATGGTAGCGGTAATACTTTATCCACTCTTACAGCAGGGCAGGACTATTATGGACAGGATGCTCAATTTTCTGGAACGCAGGCCAGCTATACAAAAAGCATTGATGGACTTACCATTAAAGACAACATTACTGGTCTGACATGGCAAAATAATTATGATAGTAATACATATTTTTGGGCAGATACGCAAAGTGTAATCACTTCTTTGAACAATCAAAACTACAGTGGATACAGTGACTGGAGAGCTCCAACTATCAAAGAACTATATTCAATATGGAATGCAAGTTCCGGCTGGCCTTACATTAATACAAATTATTTTACTATTAATTATACAAGTGAACTAGAATTAAGCCGTTCTATTTTCTGGAGTAGTGATAAATATTCAGGGCTATTGGGAAATATAACTGATAACGCTCCTGGATCAATTCCCGGATCTAAATTGGCATTTGGAGTGAATTTTGGAACTGGGCACACTAAGGCATATTCTATTTGCTCGGGACCCAAACACTTATTTCGTGCTGTGAGAGGTAATCTCACCTATGGAGTCAATTTATTTCAAAACAATGAAAATGGGACAATTTCTGATCTCGCAACCGGACTAATGTGGTCACAAACGGATAGTGGTTCCGGTATGGAATGGAAATCAGCCTTAGCTTATGCACATACTAAGAATACAGCCAATTATCTTGGTTACAATGACTGGCGTTTACCTAATGCAAAAGAACTACAAAGTATTGTGGACTATACACGTTCTCCTGGTGCTATAGTTGCTACAAATATCGGACCAGCCATTAACCCATCATTCAGTACTACCAGTATTACAAATGCCGGAGGAAAATCAGACTATCCATACTATTGGACAAATACATCGGCTATTGCATCATCAAATGCTAACTATACGTCTGCTTGGTATGTTGCATTTGGAAGAGCTGAAGATGGTAAAGGAGAAGATCTACATGGAGCTGGTGCAGTACGTTTTGATAAAAAATTATTTGGAACTGTTAGTGGCGAAGAAAGAGTATTAAACTATGTTCGCCTAGTGAGGTAATAAATTAATGAATATGGATGTTCAAATGGACCTCCTCCTCTAAGAAGTGAAAATAGAGACTGAAAGAGTAATCTATTCAACGCTGATTACAAGTCAGAAAAAACTATTTCTCCAATTAATCTATCCAGAAAAATCTTTCTTAGATTGATTGGATTTTAGATATATTTAAAATTTGTAAAATTAATAGATTAGTAATACATTACATTTAAATGTATTACTAATCCTACACTCAATATCTAAAATCTGAATGAAATAAAATGTAATAGACTTCTTTTAAGTTATCAGCACTTAATTAACTTGATGCCTAAAGTATTAATACCAATCCCAAGTTTAGATTTTGATCCTTCAGAAGTGAGTATCTCTTGGAAAATTTTGAATGATAATGGTATTGAAATAATTTTTTCTACTCCCGATGGAACCAATATATTATAAATACTTAATATTTACAAAAAGCAATTTTAAGGAGCATCAATATGATAATTAAAATTTTAGGAACTGGTTGTGCTAAATGCAAGGCAACAGAGGAAGTAGTAAAAACAATAGCAAAAGAATTAAATCTTTCCCCCTTGATTCAAAAAGTAGAGAATATGGAAGAAACTATGTATGCAAATGCAACCGGAATCATTCCTATCATTCAAGTATTTGTTGACAAAGGTATTCCTTTAGGAACATCTCTAGCGTTTATGATGGCAGTCATTGGTTTGTCAATACCGGAGGCAACCTTACTTAAAAAAGTAATGAGTATAAAATTAATTTTCATATTTTTTGGAGTGGTTACAGTTTGTATTATTTTTTCAGGATATATTTTTAATATCTTATTATAAGGCTCGCAGTAGGGATGGTAGGGATTTAGTCTGCAATCTTTACTGCAGACCGTAGCGATAGCGAAGTCCCGGAGAGCCCGACCTGACGTATTACAAAAAGTTATACTTTTATATTAAATAGATATTTATTTAACAGTTATTTGTCAGGGACTGCCCATAAAATTATTTATTTTTTATTGAATTTTACTCTTTTTATAAATAGAAACTAAAATTCGCCAGTATTCCAAAGGTTTCTAATATGGGTGAGTTATCTACTTTGAGTGTTTTTGAGTAATACAGAGTATAAAAATTTCCATAGGAATCGCGATACGCTAAACTAAATTCCTGACGTAAAAAATTTTCTCTTCTTGCATGGTCGGGTCTTTCTTCTCGGAGCCATCTGTTGGTAGCGTAGGTTTCAAAATCTGTGATTTGGGTTGTTGTGGTAGTGGTAGTGGAAGGAGTCTGTGATTCATTTTGGGCGGGATCGGCAAAGGCAAATCCTCCGAGAGATCTCTGCCCCCTATATCCTGCGATAAAATATATATTTTCAAAAAATGTTTTGTAAAGTGATACAGAATAAATCTGGTCACTCGGAACTGGCTTTTCGCGTTTTCTGTACCCAATATCACCATAGGTTCCAAATCCATAAAAATTAAAATCCTTGGCGAAATACAAATTAGCTTCCACACCACTTGCTCCATCTCCGAGAGACTGAGGTCTTCTGTCATAGTCCCCTTTTTTTATGGCTCCCAAACGAAGAGAAATAGTGGGCATCCAATTATATTTGGATTCCATTTCATCCAAAAATTTATAACGCAGACCCATCCTCGAATCCATAAATCCAGACTTGGTTGTAGTTAGATTCTCCTGCTCCACTCCTGCAAGTGGATAGTAATTGGATATTTTATGAATTTTTCCATAGCCTATTGTTAGATCATAAGTTAGTTTATCTGTAATACCATATTGTATTGCAGTTTGAAAAATATTCATTCGATAGGGGGATGGTAAAAACGGATTGTTATATTCTGATTGAAAGGTTGAGGGTTGGATCCAAAGAACTCTCTCGTAGGGCGACCATGCAGTTTGTCCAAAAATCGAATGGGTAAGTAGCAATAAATATAGGAGTAAAAATGATTTCATAGAAGAGTTTAAATTTTAAAAAAAAGATTCGATTTCCTAGTCCATTTTTTTTTAACATGAGAATTATGTATAAGAAAATCTTTTTCCTATTCTTTTTATTTGGTATTTCTATAAACATCCTCCAGAGTTCTGGCGGTATGGGCGGTGGCGGTGGTCCGATTCCGCAAGGCAAGGATCGAGAAAAGTTTCATTTGGGGAAGGCTGTTTACAACCAAGAAATTGAGCTCTCCAATTTGGATTCAAGCAAGGAAGTATTGCAAGCGGAAAAACTGGAATATTTACAGGGCTCACTTCCAAACCCAGAAAAAAAAAGAGTAACCCTTCCCAATTTGGCGGGTAAATTGACTGACCTTCAGATGGAAGCCCTGGAGTATTTTATCAGTGTTCGTTTCAATGTAAAACTAGAAAAGAAATAATTAATTTAAATTTTTTACTCTCTTATGAAAATAAGAGAGTAAAATCAATCCTGTAATACTAATTGTTTCTAAAACTATAATAGATTCTTCTATATTATAAAAACCCTTATATTCACTTGTTATATTTAAATTTACAAAAGTAAAATAAGAAACCTGAGGAACTAAAATTACCATCCAATTCAATGGCTTTTTGGGTAGGGCTAATAAATAAAAAGGTATTAAAATTAGAAAATACCATGGATTTACAATCGGTGAAAAAAGTAAGCTAAGCAAGAAAAAATTATAAACCCATAGTAGCCCCCTATGTAAGTTTAAAAAGTAATTTTTATAATTAAATATAGAATATAAAATATAAAATAAACTAAATAATAATACTAGTAATCTAGATTTTTCAGCGCCTAATCCTTTTTTTAATAGAGTAAAATATAGGGAATTAAATTCAAATTCATTGGCAAATTTTAAGACTACATCCAATCCATAATAAGAATTATTCTCTACTTTTGATTCAAAAATTATTGTGGGTAAAATAATACCCAATAAAAAGTAGAGTATAAATTGAAATAATTTAAAATAATTAATGTGATTAATTTTATTATCCAAACTATTTCTTATCAAAAAATAAGGGAAAATAAAAAGTAAGTAAATTTTTGAATGTACTGCAATTCCGTATAGTAAAGATGATATATTTATATATGATTTTTTATTTAGCCAAATGGATGCAATACATAAAGATATAGTAATGATTTCAAAATGGGAATTTATGTATATCTCTTTAAGTAATACAGGAAATAAAAAGTATAAAACTGCAGTTTTTTTATTTCTGATTGACTGAATCATCCAAACAACCAAAATATCAAAAAATATATATCCCAATTTAATGATAAGAAGGGAAAAAGGCGAAATCAAGGAGCAAAAATAAAAATATAGTAGTACAACTGGTGAATAAATTGCAGTCCAATCGGGATGATTGATTCTGGATAAAATTTCCATTTCTTTATCGTTACTACCCGAAATTGAAAATTCTTTAAAATAAGATTCTGGAGAGTTCATATAGGGAGAAATACCCTTGGAGATTAAATTTCCCTCCCACAAATATCTAGCATAGTCGTCTTCCCAAAGTGGCACAGAAAAAGAAAGAAGCACTCTACTAATTACTCCGACAAAAAGAAAAAATAGATAATATTTTTGAAAAGTAAAATTCGGCAGATAAAAAAGAAAATGGTACAAATAACCCAAGAAAAAAAGTCCACCGATATAATTTAAAATTCCAATTTTAACTGTAATACACTGATTGAGAAATAAAATTGAAATAACTATTAAAATAATACAATAAACCAAAACATATAATTCATATCTTTTGGTTCTTGGTTTATTCATATATATTTTTACAATTCAATTTTTCTTATTGAATTCATTGTTTTAAAATATTGTATGACAAAAAAAGAATATATTAAAATAAAATAGTATTACTTGACAGTTCTGGTATAAACCCCATCCCAGTTTTCTGGAGGTGGATTTTCTGATAAATGCTTACATCTTTCTATTAACATTTTACTTGCCTTATCTTTTCTATTGAAGATTTTTTCAGCCTCTTCAAATCCCTTAATTGCTTTATCCCAATCTCTACCTAAATAGAGCTGAAAAGATTCAAAATATATTTTTGATCCATCCACCTCAGATTGAATCTTTTCATCTAAAAATGCTTCTAAGGAATAAATCTCTACGGGTTGTTCTTTACCCTTTACCCTAATTTTATCCATATATCTAAAATAAAATTTATCTTTACATAAAGCATAGATTGCATCAGAGACTAAAATCTTTGTACCATAATCTTTAGCCGCGGCTTCCAGCCTTGCCGCTAAGTTTACCATATCCCCCATCATGGTGTATGACGCTAGACTATCAGTTCCCATAAATCCCACTTTGGCCACTCCACAGTTCAACCCAATTCGAAAGTTTAATTTGCGGGCTTCGGGAGTATAAGATTCATTATCTATCCAAACTTTTCTGAGCTCTTCAATACGTTTTACCATATTTAGAGCTGCCGTACAAGAATCGACTGTGTGAGTAGTTGTTTTTAATGGAGCACCAAAAATTCCTACAATTGCATCCCCAATATACTTATCTAAGGTTCCTCGATTTTGTTTTAGTATTTCAGTCATAGCAGAAAGATACTCATTTAATAATTTAGCCAATTGCTTAGGAGTTAGCTCTTCACTAATAGAAGAAAATCCCGCCACATCAGAAAAAAAGGCAGTTATCTCCCACTCTCCCCCTTCTCTAAGGGCTTCCATATCTTCTAATGCGTGTGATACAACAGAAGGATCCACCAGATTTCTAAGAATACTATTGAACTTTCTTTTATCCTTTCCTTCAGTATAAATGAGAAAGGAAAATCCAAAAACATAAGAAATGGGAAATCCAATTAAAAATGATGCAGTGGGATAGAGATAATCTTTTTGAAATAAAAAATAAAATAAAAATAAGTAAAGGGCAGGTACTACAATTGGTATTGCAATTCGTACCCAATGGCCTTCGTAATAAAATAAGAGCCAGGTGGAGATTATTATTAAAAGTACTACAGATATAATTCCATAGATATCATCTATCTCAGTAAAAAAGTGACCCTCATTTATATTGGAAGTAAAGACTGCCTGTGCAATTACTCCCGGGAAAAGTCCGAAGGGTGTTACAACATCATCATGGGTTGCTGCGGCAGACGTTCCTATGATAACAATTTTATTTTTAAATAAATCAAAAGGTACGATAAGCTGTGAAGGGTCTTCCACAGTTCCCGATTGAATTTTTTCTAAAGAATCCAAAACTCCACTGGCTGAATAGCGGGGTATTGAATTTAGAATTTCTTTAGAGTAAAAATTACCCCTTATAAAACCCGATGAGTTTATAGGAAGGGTGATTTCCTTATTTTCTTTGTTAACTTTCATTGATAAATTAGTAACTGATACGTTAAAATTTTCTGAATTGGAAATTGCAGTCACGGGAAATGTTGGAAAATAATTGTTTTCTAACTTAAAATATGGAGAGAATCTTCGTATCACGCCATCACTGTCAGGAATGATATTTACAGCATGAACAAATTTTGATGAGATTCCTATATCCCCAGCAGGTAGGGAAATACTTTTGTATTCGGGAAAAGTATGATTTGTAACTTCGTAGGAAACGGACTTGCTTTTATCCAAATCACTTATTGCTTTTTTTCCAACATCTGTACGCATATTCAATGCATGGGAGATATTTGGATAGGTTTCATTTAGAAGGACAATAGAGGAATCTTCAGGGGATCTTTCTGTAAATAGTATATCAAATAAAATCATTTCAGGATTTCCCATTTCGATATAAGAGATAATAGAGGGATATACTGAGCGTTTCCAGGGCCAGCGTCCAAAATTGGGATCATCGGCATACAGAGCTAATGAGTTTTCATCTATATCTACAATCACTATATCTTTTGAAAAACTGTGATGCGGTTTTACCACACCTACAAGAATGTCAGAAAACTTTCTATTAAATACTTCTAAGAGTCCGCTAAGGTTTAAGAGTACTACAATTATGATGGGAAAAAGGATGGTTCCTAAAAATGCAATCTTTTTGATATGATTCAATTGATCCCCTTTTTTAATCTTTCTAAATTAAAATTTGAACTTTTATTTTCTTCTTTGGGAAGAGTTGCAATTATTGTTTGAATTTGAGTGATTCTAGTTTTGCTATCGGGATGTGTTTTGGAAAGAGTCTTAGCATCATTTGACTTGGAAACTCTATCTAAATATTGTTCATACTTCACAGGGGAGTACCCGAGCATGGAAGAAAGCATTATTCCAGCAGAGTCCGCTTCCAACTCTGTTTTGTGATCCCTTCCCGTCTCTAAAAATTGTTTTTCCATCTGTTCGACAACCAATGAAGTTGTGGAAGTTATGACCTGTCCTCCCGTAGGAGCCAAAAAACCAAAGATTATTTCAAGAATCGGATTCATTTCTTCAAATTCCCCCGAGTGTTTGAGTACTACATGGGATACTTCATGGGAGAGTATTCCTGCCAATTCAGATGTATCCTGTACGGATCGAACCAATCCTTTTGTTAGGAGAATTATGCCTCCGGGGCAGGCAAATGCATTTATGTCTTCTGTGTTCAATATTCCAAATAAAAAAGGAAGATCCGTGCGGGAAGTTTTTGAAGATATCGATCTACCGAGTTGATTCAAAAGAATTGTGGAATCCTTATCCTTAATAAGACCATACTTATAAATTAATTTTGCGGCAATTGACCTTCCTATCTTATTTTCCCTTTCTGTAGCTTTAGGTGCCCTCTCAGAGGAGTCTTTTTTTAAGGAAAACACTTCATTCGATTCGACTATTACAGAGGGTCTATTTTCAACAGAATTCGACTCCAACCAAACTAAGGACTCAAAATCATAAGTGTGACCCTCTCCCCTAACCCGCAATGATTCTGTCTCGCTGAGCCCCCTTGCCGCGGCAGTTTTGGTAAAATCGGAAGCCCTCTGTCTTGCCTGCACGGAATCTGAAAGCTCTGTTTGGGAATTTAACTTTATTTGCCCACCCGGGGGAAAGGCGGATAGGAAAAGTTTATTTACATAACCCGTTTTGCTTCCCTTTCTGACCTGAATAAATAGACCCTCTTCGGAGATTGGACTTAAGACTTCACCAATACTCAACACATCTCCCGTTGAATTTGCCTGGGGCTGTTGCAATAGCTTGGCACTTGGACTTTGAACGTATAAATTACCAACCGAAAGTAAATTTCCCACCCAAAATAAGGACAGTAAAAGTAAATAGAACAATCTCATGAAGGCATTCTAATATTTTATTCCATAAAAAGAAAAGATTTTTTTGAAAGAATTTGACAAATTTTATTTTAATTTATTTTTCAATGATAATATGAATATTAAAATCCCTTATCTCACTTTTGTTGGCATTTTCATACTTAATTGTTCGGTGTTTAATAAAGATTCGAGTAATGACCCCGCTGGTCTATTGTCTAGATATCTTTTTAGAAATAGACTTATTACTACAATTACTGCAATTAATTCAGGTCTTCCCTCTAGCTTTAGTGTAGCTGTACCCAGGTCTATACGAAAAACAACTACGGGAATTGCGGCTTCTATCAGTGCCAATAGAAAAGATCTTGCGGATGATATTATTAATAATGGAATTACCGGTCTAAGTATTCTTCAGGATAATACAACAACTGTGGCTCAAATCTTACAGGAATCCAAAAGGGATTTGGTCTTGATATCGAGTATCTACGATACTGCCAAGGCTAGCCCTGGTACCTGCCTAACGGGAGGAACGGGAAGTGTTGAAATCACCCAAGATTCTGTGAATGAGATGATTGCCGGTCTCACTTCTTTAGGACTTTCCGATGCAGAAGCATTGGTGGAACTCCAAACACTCCAAACAGCAGGAACTCTTCCAAGTATAGGGCAAACCGTACCCACCCCGGCAATGGTCTATAGAGTCCCAACTGATAATAGCTATGACAATGAAGTTTCTTTGAGTTTTGCAGACTCCCTCACAACAGCCCAAAATTGTCCTTCAAATCCCATTGCAGCCAATTTCCAAAAGACAATTCGATGGAACGATAGTAAAACAAGAATCTATTCAGCGATTCAAAAAAGTCTTAAAGTATTTAGTACTACAATTACTATCGAAGCCTCCATAACTTATATTTCAGAAGCAGGAAAAAAAGATAAAGCAATTTTTAGTATCACGCAAAAAAGCAAGGTAGGAAGAGGAGCCGAAACTAGTTCCAGTTCAAAATTTATTATGGAAGAATGTGCTACCGATACTACAGCTAATAGCAATAATTGTACAACACTAAGTCTTACAAGCACCGAAGAAAAGGGAACAGCCAAAGTAAAAACTACCATCAAAGGAAGAACGGATGATTTAGGGGGGTATGTCAAGACAGATTATAGTGATGGAACAGTTGACTATACAATACTTGAATACTATGGAGCAGATAACAATATTACATGGTTAAGTTTAACGAGTGGTGGAGTAACTTATATAGAAGGAACTAAGGATACAACTTTAATTGGTGCTTATGATACAAATAATGGAAATTTTGATTTTGATAGCTCTCTAGCATTAACAATAACACCTAGTGGCAGTGGGATTGGTACAGGCACTGGTTATGAAGAAGAGGACTATTTTGTCCTTGTTCCAGATGGCCTAGATCCGAATACCTCCGAAGACTATATTCTTGGAATTGGGGAATATATTAATTCAGATCCCAATAACACGACGACTCCCACTACTGAAGATATTAATATTGTATACTACGGAACTGCAGAAGATGTAGCAACCTTAAAAATATGGAGAGAAACATACGATGCTAATGGCGATCTATTGTATGTTTTAGTCACAGGGGACACTGTTCAGGCTTTATGATAAAACAATTTATTTTATTTGCATTTATCTTATTTTTTAGCTTTCCTACTTTTGATTCGGACATACTATCATCTGAGCCCTACAATAATATCTATGGATTTTATGGAGAAAGAGCGGCAGGTCTATCGGGAGCCTATACTGCACTTTCCGATGATCCCTCGGGTGCGTTTTACAATCCTGCGGGACTTGCTTTTTCGTATCAGGATGGTTTTTCTATTTCGGCGAGTAATTACAAGAGAACAACCAAAAGTTATAAGGGCGTTGATACTCCGGGTCAGGTTTATAGACAAAACAGTGAGGGATTTGAGCCAAACTTTATAGGAGTTTTAAAGCGGTTTGATAATATAAAAGTGGGATTTTCTATTATTAATACCTATAATTATTCGTACGACAGAACAGATCAGGTAAACCTCCCCCTAGTTTCTCCTTCTATCAATCAAACCAGAAATTATACCAAAGAGAAGTATTCCCAAATGCTTGTGGGACCGAGCTTCGCTTTTTTAATTACCAATAAATTATCCTTTGGTGCTTCTCTTTTCTATGTGAGAGATACTAAAAATCTCACAAAAACCCAATTCCAAAGGTACACAGATTCTACAAGCGTCATACGATCATACATAGATAATCGTACGACAGATGGATTACTCCCAATTTTAGGGATTCAATATACTCCCAGTAACAAGATCGTTTTAGGTGCTTCTATTCGTAGAATAATAGTGGGTGGTGGGAATCGACTTTACAATGAAGTGTATATTGATACCGCAAGAGCAAATAGTGTGAATTCAGTAGATTTTATAGAGGGAACAAACAATGGATTTTCCTCAGTGGAGGCGGGAAGAATTTACAAAAAACCCAATTTAAATAGTGCCATCCCCCAGACATCAGAATTAAGACTTGGGGTTGCTTTTTTTCCCACTTCAAGATTTTTAGCATCTTTTGATACAATTTATACATCAGGATACAGGGCTTATGGAAATCAGGATACAATAAGCGTGTTAGGAAACAAAGTTACCTATGCCACCAATAATGGTGAAATCAGAGAATTAACCAGAACATCTACTTTAAACTTTGCCGCGGGGATGGAGTACTATTTAGCAGAAACATTTGCTATTCTCGGGGGAGTTTTTACTAATGAGCCTAATACTAAGCCTATTTCATGGACAGAATCTGCCATAGATCTCGCTTTACAAAATTCTTTCTCCAATCAATTTTCAACGACTTCTGGAAATAATACACTAGTGTACCAACTCCCCCGATCGGGAACCAATCCCAGAAATGAGTACTCAAGAAACAGGGGAATCAGTCTGGGTATGTCATGGGTAACATCCAAAAGTAGCTTATCTATAACATATATTCACGAGTATGGAAGAGGAATGTCAAGAATTGATTCCAACTCATTAGCCCAGAGATTTGATTATACTTCGGATGGACTATATATTATGGTTAGCTCTAAAAATTAATTTAAATAGTATTTTTTATTATAAATCTTTTTTTGAAAACTTTTTGTAGCCAAAATAAAATGGTATCACTATCCAAAGCATAAGAAGAAAAATTGCAAAAAATATTCCAGTTTGATTTCCCATATATTTTTGAAAAAAAGCGGATGTAAAACCCATAAGTGCTGCTACATCCATTTGTAGTAAAAGTAGTACTCTCACCAAATCTATGGGATTTAGAATGATAAGAAATAATAATATTGATTCCAAAGGATAATCTCCTAAATTTACACTCAAAGCCAGTATTACGAGATCATAAAATAAATAAAAATAAAACCATAATAATAGAGATACAGCAAGAGAAATCTCTTTATGGGAAAAATGAATAGCTAAAAAAAATGATAAGGTCAAGAATACAAAATTTAGTAGTACACCAAAAAATAGTATTTGTAGGGGTATAAAAAAATTATCTACTGATATGTATAAAAATAGTGGGATTCCCGAACCCAATAAGAATCCAAGATTCAAACATAGTCCCATTCCCAACCATTTTCCAAAAAATAAATAAAAACGATTTTCCGATCTAGTGAGTAGTACTTCCATAAATGGAATTGAATCCATAAAACGAATACTTCCAAATATAAGAGTAAACAAAGGAATTATAAGAAGCACTTCGTTTAGTAAACTCGCTGATATTCTTTCGGATTCACTCCCCCCTGAATATATTAATAAAATGCTGATCGTAAAAAAAATGGAGAAGTATAAATATAACCATCTATTTCTAATATTCTCATAGAATTCAAAAAAGATAAGGTTTTTTAATATTTTGAATTCCATATTTAACTTCTCTTTTCCCAAAAACTCAAAAGGGAATCTTCCAGATTAGTTTTGTTGTATTTTTTTATTGCTTCTGTCCCTGTTCCATGAAATAAAAGTTTTCCTTCTACTAATAGTATGATTCTTCCAGCCAATTCCTGTACTTCACTTAATATATGGGAAGTAAACAATATAGTAGTATTTTCTTTCTTTTTAATCAAATATTTTAAAAAATAAGACATTTCGGGATCTAAACTCGAAGTCGGTTCATCTAAAATATAGATAGATTTACGAAAAGAAAAGCATTGTAATATATTTACTTTTTGTTTCATTCCTCCCGAGAGTTCACAAAATCTCTTGGTTAAAATCAAAGACATATTCAAAGAATCGATTAAATATTCTTTGTCGAAGGGAGGAATCGATTCGAGTTTTTCTATAATTTCCATAATTTCAATGACTTTTAAATTATCAGGAAAATTTGGAATTTGAGGCATATATCCAATGGGAATTTTAGTTAGTGTATCACTATTTTTAAAAATAATACCCGAGTCCGGAAATCTTAATCCTAAAATTGATTTGATTAGAGTGGTCTTACCCCCTCCATTAGGTCCCAAAAGAGCACTCACCTCTCCGGGTTTGATATCTAGTGATATATCATCCAATACTTTTATTTTATTGTACGACTTACTTAAGTTTGTAATTTGAATCATAATGATAATGGTGAAGTGTGTGGTTTTTGATCCACCAATTCGGATGGTGTGAGAACAGGAAATGCCTTTTCTGCAATCTCTAAAATCTCTATGACAGGTGACTTAAAAAGTACCATTAAGAATGGATAATTATTGACCCAAAAACTAAAGAGCTTCACAGGATGATAGGGTTTGTCCCCTATCTTATCATAATCCAAATCATAGCCATCGTAATTATCCCAATAGTTTTCAGTAAATCTATTTTCGTTTTGACGTGAGTTTGTGCTGATATCAAATATATTGGAAACAAAATTATTAAAACTAAATTCATTCCCGTCACAATTCCCAAAAACTTGAATAGCCCAGCCATTTTTTATAAACTGGTTTTCTGAAAATAAATTTCTACTAGCACTGTCCGCCTTAATGGCTATGGTATTTTCTATGAATTCATTTTCTATAAATTTACTTAATGTAATATCCTTTACCAATATTCCGTAAGAATTTACTCCCCAATTTTTGTAAAATTTATTCTTTTTAACTAATATACCTTTAGAGTACATAATTGCTACACCAGTAGCATTTTTTTGGAAAATATTATTAATAAATACATTGTTATGAGAAAACATAAAGTGCATTCCATAGCGCTGGCTTCCCTCACTGTGATTTCCTTCTATCAAAAGATTTTCTGAAAATTCTAGATATAACCCATCTCTGTGTTTATAAATTTTGTTATTAGTGATCTTTATATTTTGGGAAGCCCAAAGATGAATCCCATTCCCCCCGAGAACTTCATCAATTGCATTCCCCTCTATTGTATTACCATCTACACTTGAAAATGTAGATTTTGATAGATAAATTCCATAGGCATTGTCATACATTTTATTATTTTTAAATATACAATTCGACACATTATCACTGTAAATCCCCGCATACTCATGTATATCACTGATTCCAGAACTTTGTATGACTAAACCTTCAATTGTTACATTTGAGGATTTAACCAAAAATACATTTTTTTCTTTTTTACCATCAACAACAGGATTATCTTTTCCTATTAATTTTATAGCCTTATCTACTACAATTTGACCTTCTGCGTACTCTCCCTTATAAATATATATCAAATCGTCGTTTTTACTATTTTGAATCGCCTCTTTTATAGAGGTAAATTGACATTTTTCACATACTTCTATAGTGTTTGCAGAAATAGTTTGGAAATAGAGAAATATAAAACTGAATAAATAGAACTTCATCAATGACTATTGACTTGATTTTTAACTATTTCTTTTTCCCAATCATTTGAAATAAATTCTTTTAATTCATCTATATTCATATGCCTGCCTCCATTCTCCTCGATCTGTTGCTCTGCCATTTTTAATGTGGAGTAAGCCAAAATATTAGCCCTCATTGGAGAAGAGATTTTCTTGGATTGTATAATAAATGATTTATCTATTTCTAACCATTCTATTGTATTGGCATAATTTTTTACATACACTGTTTTAGTCAACTCAGGGTGAGATAACCACCAAGTTGTCATACATTCAATTGAGTCAAAGTGATATTTTTTTCCTTTAGGAGAAATTATTTGGGACTGAAAGCCCATGTTTACAATGTTCATTTGACAATGCTCACATTTATGTTCACCTTGGAGAATATCTATGGGTTTAAATAAATTACAATTTATCGTAAAAAATAATATAAATATTATAATTGATTTTATTTTATAATTATTTAACATTAAATTTTCCTTCCTTATAAACAATATATAGTAGTACAAAAAGACCTATTATCATAGAGAGAACTCCAAGATTTGGATAACTGCAGGCAGTGATATTCAGCATTTCCTTACATCCCAAAAGGGGTGGTTGGTAAGCCATTCCGGGCACAATGATCGGTGCGGATGGGTTTAAGTTGTGACCATAGTTATACTCCCATCTCCAAAAATCAAACATGCCCGCAATAGCAACCAAACTCATATTTGCAATACCTAAATATACCATTCCTAATCTTGGTATTGCAAATGTAATAACTGCACCAAAAATCATAAAACCTAATATGTATGGCATATATAAAAGTTCGGGTATAGAGGATGATAGTATTTCTCCCATACCTATATAGTGATTTAGTAAATTTATGTTTTGTAAATCATGCTTTTCCCCTCCTGAAATAGTGTTGATAGAAATATACATACTCAAGCCCTCAGGGTATTGTGGGGCTTCTAATGAAATGTACCAGAGGGGAATAAAATATACAAAAACCATTAGTGCCCCCGTAAAGAGCACTAAATATTGATTTAATTTTGAAAGCTTTTTTGTCATACGATCTCTTTATGGACTAACCCTGACATATTCCTGCATTTCTTGGTGAAGGGCAGAGCAGAAATCGGTGCAATAAATAGGAAATACACCCACTTCTTTTGCTTCCCATCTAAAGCTCTTTGTTTGTCCTGGCATGATCAACATATTGGGAAGTTCTGCCCCTTTTATTGCAAATCCATGGGGAATGTCATAATCCTGCTCCAAATTTGTGATATGAAAAAATACAGAATCCCCTTTTTTTACTTCTAAGTTATCTGGCTTGAAATGGGAACGAATGGATGTCATATAGATATGAACTACTTTTCCATTTCTATCTATTCTAGCCTCTTTTTCCGTTTTGGTTGCGTATGGGTGCTTATTTTCCTCTAATTGATAAATCTTTTTCATCTTATCTTTTAGCATTTTAGCAGGAATCATCTGTGCATAATGAGGCTCACCCACTGTAGGAAAATCCATGAGAAGCTCGGCTTTGCTACCCGAAATATCATAGAGTTGAGCAGATTGAGGTAGCTCCATACCCACAGGAAGATACCTATCTTTGGTTATTTTATTGAGAGCCACTAAATATTTACCATAAGGCTCTTTATTGTCCCCACCTACAATACTCAGGTGACCGATAGAGTAGTACGCCGGTAAGTGTTGTACTACTTCCCATGTACCCAACTGCCATTTAACCACTTCCGAACTTACAAAACAGGATGTATAGGCATATCCTTTTCCATCAAATTCTGTATGAAGTGGACCCAAACATGGCTTTTTAACTTCACCTGCAAGAGTGGCTTCGTACTTCAAAATAGGGATTCCACCCACTGATCCATTTTGAGATGCAGGATCATCTTTTACTTTGATTAGTTTAGAAAATGAGTGTACAGGTATTACAGTAGCCAACTTTCCGCCACCTACAATATACTCACCCGTCGGATCTACATCAGACCCATGTGGACTTTTGGGTGTGGGCAAATAATAGGCAACTCCGGGGCAATCCTTAGGATCCAAAAGTTTTACACCACTGAATTTTTCCGAAATAGCAGGCATATTTTCAGGAAGAAAGTTTCTCACATAATTTCCAGAAAAATCTTTCGTTTTTCCCTGATCTTTACATTCTTTAGCCTTTACCCAGTTGAATGCCATGATGAAATCTTTATCATTTTTGGAGGCTTCCATTTCTAACATTTTATGAGCAAGCTCGGTGTTATACGTTGTAAAAAAACACCAATCATGAGAGGGTCCTTTTCCACATCTAGATAGATCATAATTAAAACTGGGCACAATCATTTGTAATTCAATTCCCAGTCTACCCTCTTTTGGATCTACCGATACCATAGTAATGGTTCCATTGAATTTACCTTCACTCAAATCAGAAATAGGAAGATCTTTTTGTGGTATAGGAACTGAGAAGCGGGTTGCCGCCATCAAATATTCCGTATTTTCGGTAACAAATGGAGAAGCATGATTTCCTCCTGAATTTGGTATTTCAATAATTTCTTTTGTTTCAAAACTGGTAAGATCAATTCTTGCGATACGCGGAGTGTTGTTTCCATTTATAAAGAGCCATCTTCCATCTTGATTTCCACCCGTTAATGAAACTTCGGGGTGATGCGCATCATCCCAGGGAACAAATCCACTGGAGGTTTGAAGCATATTTTTTGTCTCTTCATCATATCCATAGCCATTTTCTGGATGAACAGAAAATACAGGTATGGTTTTAAAATATCTAGTCGAAGGAATACCATGCACTCCCAACTGACCATTAAAACCACCAGAAGTAAAAAGATAAACCTCATCTAATTCTCCAGGAGCAACATAAACTCTTTCAGCCGCATTTGCCGCAAGGGAAGCCTTTCCGGATTTACTTTTTTTGCAGTGAAATATAAATATTGTTAATAAACAAATTAATAGTATAAAATATTTTTTATTCATTTTCTATCCTTTTATTTTTTTATTTTAGAATCATGTTGCCTAAAGTACTCTAAAATATCCCTGGCTTCAATTTCAGATACATTTTGATAAGGCATCTGAGTGAGATACACACTCAATAAGTCCATCGCTATTGGATCTGATTCGAGCATTTCTTTAGAATTTAAAATCATATTTAGGATCCATTCAGGGGATCTTCTTTTAGTTACATCTGCAAGTACAGGTCCTACTACTTTTTCATCTAATTTATGACAGGCACTACATTTCATTTCAAAGATAGATTTTCCTACATCTGCCCTAGTATTATCAATATCACTTAGTGATACGCTTTTTATAGGACCAATTCCTTTGTTATTCAGTGGATTAACACTTTCCTGTTCATCTCTTTCAGATTCAATTTCGTTTTTATCTCCACAACTGAAGGAAGTGAAAATTAACAATAAACTCAATAATAAAAATAGAATGATTCTATATCTCATATTCTTCCCTGTAATATACTTCATTGAGTAATAATATCAAATATATATTAAATTGTACTTGATCTAGATCAAGATAGATGTATAAATAATTTTATGATAAATAATTGTTGGGATATTTTCCCCTTAGAGCATATCGAAAACTTAAAAAAGACTTCTAGAAATATGTTAATTCATAAGGGAGATATTGTATTTCAACAGGAGGATAGTTTTAAGGGTTTCTATTTAGTTAATTTTGGAAGATTAAAAGTTTATAGCCTTAGTTACCAGGGCAAGGAATCTATAATTAATATTGCTGAACAAAATCATCTTATCGGAGTTCCTCTTTTCCTTGGAAATATATTAACTTATCCTTTATCACTAGAAGCTCTCGACTACAGCTCACTCTTTTTTTTTGAAAAGTCGAGTGTCATTAATCTTATTCATAAAGTTCCTGTAATACAAAATATTTTAATGGCTCTTTCGCTAAATTGTCTATTCTTATTGATGAAAAAGACAATTTCACTTATGCAGGATTCTTTAAATGAACGACTATTGAAATATTTATCTGAATTGGGGGCTAGGGATAAATTCATTAAATTATCTATCAATAAAAATCAAATTGCTCACCTCCTCAATGCCTCTCCGGAGGCTATCAGTAGATCATTTCGATTTTTAAAAGAGAATAACTTAATTATAGAAAAAGACGAATGTTATAAAATCACTTATAATCCATGATATTTATTTTATTAGAATAGATATCATGAAATAATATTTTATTTTTTCGGTAGTACTACAGTATCAACCACATGAATAATTCCATTAGTAGCAGGAATAGATACCAAAATAGTTGCATTGTCAATCATAACCTTACCATCTTTCTTAGTAATATGAACTTTTGTACCATCAAACATAGTTTGATCCTGTCCATCCTGAAAATCATCCGATTTTAAAACTCCAACGATAACATGGTGAAATAAAATATCTTCTAATGTACCTTTTTTTTCAGGTTTTAAAAGTGTTTCTATGGTTCCCGAGGGTAGTTTATCAAATGCACCATTATTAGGAGCAAATACCGTAAAGGGACCCGGACTGGCAAGTGTATCTTCTAATTCAGCTGCCTGTACAGCTTTCACGAGAGTTGAATGATCCTTTGAGCCCACAGCTATGTTCAAAATATTTTTCTGTGAAGAGTTATCCTGTACTGAGGAAATCCCTCCCCCTACTTTTCCTTCTTCGTTATTATTACAAAAACTCAATGTAAGTAGAAGCCCTAAAAACAATAAATAATATGATAACTTCATTTCAACATCCTCCCTAATTTAAAGTATATATAACATTATAATATAAATTATAATTATACCTTGATATAGATCAATGGAAGAGAAAATATTTAAATATACTTTATTTTAAAAATAGAATAATAATAAATTGAAGGGAAGAAATTCGAAACGGAAAATTATTCCGCTTCGAAAGAAATGTACTACATTAATTTAAGAAATCCTAATCTTTGGCTGCATAGGCACTACACCAACCCTGAGAAGAAACTACACCTTTGTTTAAAACATTACACTTTCCCCAACCATTATTTAAGGCTGTATAGTTATAACAATTTTTACAAATTTGTATCTTAGCAAGTGCCTTCTTATCAGTAATTTTAGAGGAGTCTCCTGTTACTTTTTTTATGTGATAGCCTAAAGCTTTAACTGTAGGATCCGATTCAGAGACGGGCTCTTCTCCCGCTGGCAAAACAGAGTCTGGCAGGGAAGAAGAATCTTTTGTTTTTCCATAAAGAAATCCTGTGGTGAGATACATTCCAACTCCCACTACAAACCGAAAAAATTCTTTTCTGGAATTCACTTCTATTTTTCCTTTAAATCAAATCTGTCCGCTTGCATTACTTTATTCCATGCAGAGACAAAGTCTTTTACAAACTTATCTTTTCCATCTTCTGAACCATATACTTCTGCGATAGCTCTAAGCTCAGAATGAGAACCAAAGATAAGATCAACGGAGGTTGCTGTCCATTTCTTACTTCCATTCTTACGATCGAGTCCTTCGTAAACTCCTTCCTGTGAATCGGACTTTTTCCACTGTGTGGACATGTCGAGTAGGTTCACAAAGAAATCATTGCTGAGAGTTCCGGGTTTTTTGGTGAGGACTCCATGGGATTGGGAGTTTGTATTAGCATTTAAGTTTCTAAGTCCACCCACTAAAACTGTCATTTCTGGCACTGTGAGAGATAGATAACTGGATTTTTCTATCAACATATCTAAGGGAGAATAAAGGCTCTCTTTGTTGTAGTAGTTTCTAAATGCATCCGCTTTTGGCTCAAGCACCGCAAAGGATTTTACATCTGTATCTTTTTGTTCAGCATCCATTCTTCCGGGTGTGAAAGGAACGGAAACTTTTGATCCCGCTTTTTTTGCGGCTTCTTCGATTGCGGCTACTCCCCCTAGGACTATTAAATCAGCAAGAGAAACTTTCTTACCTGATTTTTGGAACTCGTTGCGTATTTCAGATAATTCTTTGATAACTTTTTGCACTTCCGTTGGATTGTTAGCAGCCCAATCTTTTTGAGGTGCAAGTCTGATTCTTGATCCATTTGCCCCACCCCTTAAATCCGTATTACGAAATGTAGATGCGGAAGCCCAGGCAACTCTTACAAGTTCCGAAACAGAAAGATCCGAGGAAATGATTTTTTCTTTTAAGGAAGCTATGTCTTTATCATCGATGAGTTTGTGATTTAATTTGGGAATTGGATCCTGCCAAATAAGCTCACCCTTAGGAATGTCCTTCCCTACGTATCGCACTGTAGGTCCCATATCTCTGTGGGTTAATTTAAACCAGGCTTTAGCAAATGCGAGTTCAAATTCTTTTGGATTTTCTAAGAATCTTTTGGAAATTTTTCCATACTCGGGATCCATTCTCATTGCAAGGTCTGTGGTGAACATAATAGGAGCATGTCTTAGGCTTTTATCATGCGCATCGGGTACTAAATTGGCACCGGCTCCATCCTTGGGTATCCACTGTATTGCACCTGCGGGGCTTTTTGTCTGTACCCATTCAAAGGCATAGAGATTACTCAGGTATTGCATTGTCCACTTAGTAGGATTTGCTGTCCAAGCACCTTCGAGTCCACTGGTAATTGTGTCCCCTGCATTCCCTTTTCCGAGACTATTTTTCCAACCCATGCCCTGCTCTTCAATAGGAGCGGCGGCCGGTTCGGGTCCCACGTATTTGTCGGGATCTGCCTTTCCGTGTGCTTTTCCAAATGTATGACCACCCGCAATGAGGGCGAGAGTTTCTTCGTCATTCATAGCCATTCTACCGAATGTTTCGCGTATGTCTTTAGCCGCGGCGAGTGGATCGGGATTTCCATTGGGTCCTTGCGGATTTACATAGATAAGGCCCATCTGTACTGCGCCGAGTGGGTCTTTCAGTTTTCTGTCCCCCTGGTATCTTTCATCAGCCAAAAATTTCTTTTCGGGACCCCAATATACTAAGTCTGCTTCCCACTGGTCTTCTCTTCCACCACCAAATCCGTATGTTTTAAAACCCATGGATTCGAGTGCTACGTTTCCTGTTAAAACCATTATATCTGCCCAGGAGAGGCTTCTTCCGTATTTCTTTTTTACAGGCCAGAGTAATCTTCGGGCTTTGTCCAGGTTAGTGTTGTCCGGCCAGCTATTGAGTGGCTCAAATCTTTGTTGACCACCACCGGCTCCCCCTCTACCATCATAGACGCGATAAGTTCCCGCACTATGCCATGCCATACGGATAAAAAAGGGACCGTATGTTCCATAGTCGGCGGGCCACCAATCCTGTGATGTTTTCATGACTGCTTCGATGTCTTTTTTTACTGCATTCAAATCCAGTTTTTGGAATTCTTTAGCATAGTTAAATTGCTTACCATAGGGATTTGATTCGATAGATTGTTGACGGAGAGGGCTTAAATCCAACCTCTCCGGCCACCAAAACTGATTAGAAGTATTTTTTACAGGAGAGGAAGTCATGGACTTTCCGGTATTTTCTTGAGCAAAAACTGAGCCTAGAGCCATTGTAATGGATAGAATTAGTATATTTACCAACGTTTTATTCATAGTAGCCTCCAAAAAGAATTAATATTTTAAGTTATTTCAATTAGCTTACATTGGGGAATTATATCGTGAAATTTTACTATGTCCATTCTTTTATGATTAGAAATATTATAAATATTCTATGTTCTGATAGGTTTTATAAATATAAGATGATATAAAATATGTAAATAAAAATGATTAGTTTATTATAAACTATAGAATGATTATTTGTTTGGAATAAGGAAAAAGATCTTGCACTATGTATTACTAAAGAAGACAGTATGTAGTACAATTTCTAAATGGAGGTTCCCTGCCACCCTTCTCAACAAAAATCCTCTCCCACTTTTACCAAACATCATTCCCAAACAGGCAGGTCGGGCTGTCCGGGCTTCGCGTTCGCTCCGGTCGCAAATTGACGCGACTTCCCCTACCATCCCTAACCCTGGGATTTTCTGTAATACAAGAACCCTATCCTCTTCCCAAATTCTCCCGAATTTTTTTGATAAAAAGAATTTTGCCACATCTTCAAATATGATATTTACCAATTCACCGAAAATTTAGTTAAATAGCTTAAAATAAAATGTAGTTGCCCAATTTAATCAATTTAATATTATCAAAAACATTATTAGTCTCATTTTATAAAAACATCCGTATCTTTCAGATCTACAAAATAATCAAAATTAAAGGACTCTTATGAACCAAAATACCTATATTTTAAGAATTAATCCGGGTAAAATCAATAAGATAGAAGAAAATAGAAACGAAAATCGTATCTCTATCGGTTGATCTTCCATTGGGAAAGATCTTTTAGATGCAAACTTATTCAGATATGAGTTTCGTGAAAAAATTCATATTCATTTTCAGTACCCAAACTATCGAGCTTCAGGGAATGCGGCTGGTTCGTTATGGAATTTCATAAGAGAAATGAAGATAGGTGATAGAGTTTTAATTCCAACACCAGGTGGGGTTTATGTAACGGTACTAGAGGGAAACGTAGAATTTCTAAGGGATAAAATCAATTCTGAAACTGCCATAAGCAGAAAAGCAAAATGGTTAAACTCCACCCCTTACCCCAGAACATCCGTTTTGGGATTACTCAATTCAAGACTCAAAGTAAGGCAAACCTGCATTCAAATAAATGACTTACAACGGGAAGTCGAAGACTTAATTGATCACTTAAACTCAGATGATCCACCCACATTTAAAGAAACTCTCAAAGAAAAATTAGTGACGAATTGCTTGAAAGAACTCAGAGAAGGAAGGTTGGAAAATTTTGGCTTTGAAAATTTAATCCATAAGTACTTTTGATAGACAATGGGCTTGATATTTTATAACAAGGTCTCGTCAAGCTAGATGATAAATACGGCTATATAGACTAATCAGGAGGAGATGATTAAGTATTTACAAAAAATCAAATTAGAATACAAAAGTGTATGAAGGCAAATTTTTAGAAATTTTTTACTAATTGCAGGCTTTATTGGTGTTCAATGATACGAAAATTTTGGTTAAAAATTATCAATATAGGGATCGATTCAGATACCCCAATATCAAAATCAAAATATATTCAAATTACAAATGGGATAGCTTTTATCACTCCAATCACAGTATTAAGTTTTGTTCCAAATTTGGTTTACTTCTTACCAGCGACTCTTCCCTTAATCATTAACTTGTGTTTTTCAATTATGTTGTATTTGATAGTCCTTTTTTTTAATGCACTCCGAAAGTATTCTTTTGCAAAGGTATATATGCTATTCTCTGCAGTTCTAAATGTAATTATAGCTTCAGTTTTACTTGGACATGAATTAAATTTTCATTTTTTTTTATTAGCTGTAATCATGGTAAGCTATTTAATTTTTGACTCTCAGGAGATATATTATCAAATTATTTCTGTTGGTTTCACAACACTTAGCTTCGTAGCAATGATTGTATGGAATCAGTTCAATTCGGGATGGATTGAGTTACCTTCAAATTTCATCCCTCTTTCGAGATTCAATAATGAATTGGGGCTGTTATTATTAATTTCTGCATTAAATATTGTTATCTTCATCAATTACAAAAAGTCTGAAAATCAGCTAGATGCAGAAAGGAAAAAAAACGAAGCCCTGCTTTATAATATTTTTCCTAAAGCAATCGCAAACCAATTGAGAGAGAAAGATGGAATTATAGCTGAGGGATTTTCTGAATCTTCTATCTTATTCGCTGATATTGTTGGATTTACAAAGCTTTCAGAAAATTTAGAACCTGGAAAGGTAGTTCATTTACTCAATGAAATTTTTACGAGTTTTGACAGACTCATCGAGAAAAAACCATTGGAAAAGATTAAAACAATTGGAGATGCATATATGGTGGCATCTGGAATTCCTCAACCAAACACAAGCCACGCCTTTGCAATCGCCGATTTAGCATTAGAAATGAGAGAATCCTTAAGGAAGTGGAATCAAGAGAATGATCAAAACCTTGACATTCGTATAGGAATCAATTCGGGACATGTTGTAGCAGGTGTAATCGGACTCAAAAAGTTTGTATATGATGTTTGGGGGGATGCAGTGAACACAGCCAGTAGGATGGAATCACATGGGATTCCCGGAAAAATCCAAGTATCTCAATTTACATATCTTTACCTAAAAGAGGGGTATATTTTTGAAGATAGAGGAAGTATTGAAATCAAAGGGAAAGGTAAAATGCAAACATACCTTCTGGTTGGTAAGAAGGAGCCATAAAATTCTCAATCAACAGAGAGTTAAGATTAGAAGACTTAATCTCTGATAATGAAAATTCCTTTGTAACCAACTTTCAAATTTTTGGAGAAGAATTATTAATTTTAGGAAAAGAAATTCCTACAAAAGATAAGAAAAGAGCTGACATAGTCTGTCTTGATACATTTGGCAATATAGTTATCGTCGAATTAAAAAAAGATCAAGCTAAGATAGGTATAGAAACCCAGGCTCTGCAATATAATTTAGTAAAGAGAAACTCTCCACAAGATTACTGGAGTGGTAATTATCTGCATAGATTGACTCTAAAATGGGAAGAAGTAAAGAATGACATTAACGAAGCAATTAAAACATCAGAAATAAAGATCAAATTAGGTCTATTTCATCCTATCCAAACAAAACAAAGTTTTCCTTTAGAAAAACTAAATGATTTAAAAGGATTATTTAATAACTCACAGTGAGCTTGTGTATATTGCTAGAAAATTCATTGACTGAAAATAAAAAGTCTTCAAAACTTATAATTACATATAAGAAAATGAAAACTAAGATTGAATGGCGATCCAGCAAATAGTCTGTTTTTCCAAATGTTTAAAGAAAAACACTAGGCTTTTTTTCGACTCTCTGTGGGAAGAGAAAGTTATTGCTGATGCGTCGTATTGAATAAACCTACCCTATAGTAGAAAATAAATGAACATTGCACAGCAAACTATATTAAACCAAATCAAAATCCAAGAAATAATAAACATCATAAAAACAAAAATTGATCCCGATCAAATTATCTTATTTGGATCCAGAACAGGAAATCATTTCCACGAAAATAGCGATTACGATTTGTGTATTATAAAAAAAAATGTCGTACATCGAAGAAAATTAGCACAGGAGATTTACAAACTTCTCTATGGAACTGGAATAAGTGCAGATATAATCGTAGAAACTCCTGAAAAATTTTTAGAACATAAAGAAAATCCATACTTGATCCATAAACAGATAGAAGATAGCGGACAATTACTTTATGAAAAATGCTGATCTAGCAATTGAGTGGCTGAATCGTGCACTCAGTAATTTAGAGCGAGCCAATCTAGGAAAACAAAATGAATCGATTTATTATGAAGATCTATGTTTTGATTGTCAACAGTCTGTTGAAAAATCATTTAAAGCACTTTTAATATTTAACCAAATTGAATTCCCTTATGTTCATTCAATAAGTAAATTACTTGAAATCATAGAGGCTCATGGTATCACAATTCCTAATATTGTCAGAGATTCTGTTATTCTTTCTGAGTATGCGGTAGAAACAAGATACCCAGGTGATTATGAACCTGTGGATAAAGAAGAATATCTCACAGCGTTAAAGATAGCAAAGTTTATCTATGAATGGGTGAGTGGAATAATTAAGTAATCTTCAACATTTTCTAACTGATAATTTACGAGCATTGCAACCTTCAAACCCGCCCGCCCATCGAGCGAAGACGAGATGGAAAACAAAATAGCCCACTTAGTTTCCTAAGCGGGCTATTGAGTGAATTAGTATTGCGAAAATATCCCGGCAGCGTCCTACTCTCCCATACAGCGAACCATATAGTACCATTGGCGATGAGATGCTTGACTACCGCGTGGCGAATTGGAACGGGTATTGCCACCTTCCTAAACCAACGAGAACTCTCTCTTTCAAAAACAAAAAAGCCCGCTATCGTAAGATAGCGGGCGATTGAG
>CANGZW010000044.1 GCA_947458405.1 Leptospiraceae bacterium | reverse complement strand
GCAGGATTGATTCTATTACTAACCACTTTTTCTGAGCCATTTGCCGGTATTTCTGGATTACTCGGTGTAATATTTACAAATCAAATTTCTGCTTATTTAGGAGTTTATCGTGAAAAATTAAGGAAAGGGTTATACGGATTTAATGGACTCTTGGTGGGTCTTGCCTTTACTCTCTATCATGACCCTTCTGTTATGCTGTATATGTTCTTGTTTGCCTCCTGTGTATTACTAGTTGTTATCACAATTTGGATGGAAGGCTCATTGGGGTACTACTATGGAATGCCTATCCTTTCCCTTCCATTTGTGGTCGTGACTTTTATTGCTTATACTGCTTTTTTTAATTATAATGGTATTCCATTAAAGACAGGAATATATTCTATTTCTCTGTTTGAATTCCCCAAGGTTCCTCTATTTTTTTTGGCATATCTTAAATCCCTAGGAACTATCTTTTTTTTAAACAGTCCTTGGGCGGGACTGGTAATCCTATTTGTACTTTTTTATGTAAGTCGAATTTCTTTTCTCTTATCAATCTTAGGATTTTCGATTGGATCATCTTTTCAATACCTCTTGGGTGGAAATATCTATGATATTACAGGGGGAGTAGTTGGGTTCAATTATATATTAACAGCAATTGCTCTCGGTGGAATTTTTCTGGTTCCTTCTCCCGGAGCTTTCATATTAGCTGGAGTCGCCAGTATTTCAGTTGCAGTTTTAGCTTCTTTTACAAAGGTATTCTTTTATTTTTTTAATTTTCCCGTTCTGTCATTTCCATTTGCGATTGTGACTTTGTTATTTCTTTATGCGACAAAACAATTACGTAATACGAAATTTAAAGTTATGGATTTACTTCCGGGATCGCCAGAAGAAAACCTAGATTATTATAATACAAGATTAAAAAGATTTGGTGGTTTGGGGCTTTATACTAAATTACCTTTTTTGGGCGAATGGATGGTAAGTCAGGGGTATGACGGCAAATATACTCATAAAGACGAATGGAAATCCAGTCTTGATTTTATGGCTGTAGGAAGTGACAGAAAAGTAAGAAAAGGGCTTACCAATGAGCTTTCCGATTATTATACGTTCAATCTCCCCGTATTAGCGGTGGGAAGTGGGCGGGTAGTTAAGATAGTTTCCCACATGGAAGATAATAAAATTTCTGAGGTCAAGGCTGATAGGGAAGAAAAATGGGGGAATTTAGTAATAATTGAGCATACTCCGGGAGTTTACTCAAATGTATCTCATCTCAAAAAAGATAGTATTACGGTAAAAGAAGGAGATTTCGTTACCATTGGTGCGAGAATTGGAATGGCAGGAAGCAGTGGAAGAAGCCCGGAACCACATATTCATTTGCATTTTCAATCCACTCCAAATATAGGTGGCACAACTATAGAAATTCCTTTTACGCAATATGTTAAGGATAACACATCTAATCATAAGTCCTTACATTTTAATTCCGTACCACAAGAGGATGAAATTATTTCAAATCTTATGCCTGAGATTAATCTAAAAAATTTCTTTTCCCTCGCTCCAGGGACATCTTTTAAAATTGAATATGTAACACAAAAAATCAAAAAAGAAATCTGGAAATCTCAAATAGATTTTTTTGGGGGTAGGTATTTAGAAGATGAGAAAGGAAATATATTGTACTTCTTTTTAGGTGGCGATTATTTTGCATCCTTGGATTACCAGGGAGAATCCAATTCTGCTCTCTATCTTTTCTTTTTATCCTCTTATAGAGTGCCATTTTATTCCACTAAAAGTGAGTGGGAAGAAGCAATGACTTATAAAAATTTATCAAATTTTATTTCAAAAATTGCAAAAGATATAGTGGCTCCGTTCTCTGATATAGTGTCATACAGATGGAAGGGTAGGATGGAAGAAAATGGTTCTATGCAAGCACAACTAGAAAAAAATAATCATGAAATATTATTCAACACCTTTTTTGAATTTTCTGGTAAATTTCCAGGAATTATAAAAGTTACCGATAAAAAAGGGATCACGAAAGAGGTAAGATTTGAAAAGCAGTAAATTTACAATTATACTTCTATATATTTACTCACTTTCAATTTATTCACAATCTGTGAAATATATTGACAAGCGAATGGAAAAAATTGATGAAAAAATTAATTCTAGGGATTGTAAAACCGCTTTAAAAGAATTAAAGGCTTATGTAAAAGATGAATCTGAACATGCGATTGCTTATCTAAAAATTGGGTATTGTTCCATTGAGACTAAGCAGTATGACAATGCTCAAAAAGCCTTCGAGAGAGCCGAAGAATTATCCTCGGGTATTGATGCACGTGCCGGCTTACAATATATGTATCTTGAAAAAGGTGAATTTGAAAAAAGTATTACAGCAGGTGGGAATGTTCTTACAGTTGATCCTTATAATTTAACTGCTCGTTTGAGAATAGCAGATGCTTATATGAGAATGGAAAACTTTTCAAAAGCTGAAAAAGAATTGACGACAATATCTACAATTCATGGAAAAACTGCCGATATCGCATGGAATATCGGTAAAATAAGATACTTACAGGGTGATACGGATGAAGCCTTTTATCAGTTTGAGAATGCTTATGATTTAGATCCACTTCATCCTGGAACGAGATATTCCTTGGGTCTTCCCAAAAATCGTTTATCTATAGAAGTTTCTCCTGTTTATTCACATTATCATTTCTCGGCTAACTCAATCAAATCCGGTGGGGATAGAAGGGGTGGGTATGCCAATATAACATTATTTGACAAATGGAATATAGGTGGAGGACACTTTTTAGATACAGTTGGGAATTTAAGTGATACAAAAGGTAATCTTCAGAGTTTAGTAAGTGATACAAACGTACTTTACTATCCAATCTATAATTCACCAACTTTAATTGAAACATACTATAATTTACCTATTAATCAGTATGGTATATATAAAAATATATTTTCTCCCGATTTTAGATTACACCAATCTTCCGGACATATATCTTATACTCCCGATTTTAAAACTAAAATCAAAATCAGTCATCATAAGCTAGAAAGTAATGAACCCTACACAGATGGATCAGCAATTACCGATGTGAGTTATATGATAGGAAGAGATGTTCAATATGGTATTGCAGGAACAAGAATCTTATTTCCTAAACACAATGGGTATCAGGCTACCTTTACTTTTAAATTTAGGTTTTTTAATAATTTCTTTTCAGAATCCAATGCTATTGCCGAGACCGTTAATGTTCAGAGTTATAAAGCAGAGTTGAAATCTCTAAGTCCATATTATGTGTATACCTCAGAAAATTATGATAGGAGTAACTTAGGTGCTTTTCAACAGACAATTACCTATTCTCATAAGTATTTCACTATTGGGGGTGGAGGTAGAGCTGGTGAGCTCTATACACCGATAATTGGTGATATGCCCATTATAAATCCCGCTATTTTACGTTCGGGTGCATTTGGATTTATTTCTATCCATCCATTTGAAGGGTTTATAATTACGATAGCCAATTCCAGGGACTATTGGAAAAATGCTTATGGAGAGACTCCTCATTCTGATCAAACTAAAATTACAGGATCAATACGATTTTAAAAATAAATGTAAGGAGATAAAAATGAATAATTTTAAGATAAATCTAGTAAGTATTTCTTTGAACCTAATAATTTTATTTACTATTAATTTAAGTGCGGATGCCCTAAAAGATTCTTATTCATTAGAGTATAAAGGAGATTACGAGGGTTCCCTTAAACTTATGGAATCATTAATTTCCGAAAAACCTAATGAATATTTGTATCAATATCGTGCGGGCTGGGTTTCCTATATGGCAGGTAAATTTTCTCAATCCGTATCTCATTATTCAAAAGCTGTTGTATCGGAACAGTCTTCCCTAGAGCCGAGAGTCGGACAGATAAAGCCACTCTTGGCACTTGGAAAGTTTAGAGAAGTGGAAGCAGTTTGTAAGTCAATTATACAATTGGATTCAAAAAATTATACAGCACGAACTACGCTAGCCTATGCTCTCTATGTATCTGGTGATTTTCAGAGTGCATTAAAATACTATTTAGATGTTTTAAAAGAATATCCCACTGATTTAGAAATGCTTTTGGGAGTTGGTTGGTCTAATTTTAAAATAGGAAAAAAAGATAAAGCTTATGAAGCCTTTCAGAAAGCAGAAAGAATCAATCCCTGGAATGAAAGAGTTTTAGAAGGTTTACGTTATACAAAATAAATATTATGAATAAAATTATAACTCTCATAACTGCATTTTTTCCAGTATGGTTATGTATCTCAGTAGGATTTGGATTGTGGAATCCTGAAGTTTTTTCCTCTATAAAAGGATCGGTAATTTCTGATCTTCTTGCTTTGATTATGCTCTCTATGGGTATGACATTAAAAACAGAAGATTTTACGAGGGTACTATCTAGACCAATCCCTGTTGTAACAGGAGTTGTATTGCAATATACAATTATGCCCCTATCGGGTTATTTAATTGCAAAAGGATTGAATTTAGATCCTGCCACAAGTGCGGGATTGATACTAGTTTCTACATGTCCCGGAGGAACTGCCTCAAATGTGCTAACTTTTATTGCAAAAGCGGATGTAGCTTTGTCGGTTACAATGACTGTATTTTCTACACTTTTAGCGGTGATTTTTACCCCCTTATTGGCTACGCTTTTAATTGGTAGTACAGTTGAGTTTAGCTCAGGTGGATTATTTGAAAGTACACTCAAGGTAGTAGTTGTGCCAGTCATTGTAGGCATGATTATTTCAAGACTACGTTTTGCAGATCTGCATTCGTTTCCCTTAGCTCATAGATTATTATTGGTAACAAAGAGAATTTTAACTCTTTTGACAGAAATGGCTCCTGTTATTTCTATTCTTCTGATAATCGTAATTGTAACTTCCATTATAGCGAGCTCCAAAGATAAAATATTTCAGTCTCCTGTACTACTGATGGGAAGTGTATTTCTCCTTCATGCCTCTGGTTTTATTTGGGGATATGTACTTGTAAAACGATTTACAAAAGATAAAATACTTTCCCGAACTATTTCTATCGAGGTGGGAATGCAAAATTCTGGCTTGGGTGTAGTACTTGCCGTGGCTAATTTTACAGACCCCTTTGTGGCGGTTCCACCCGCTATTTCGAGCCTATTTCACTCATTGATTGCCAGTTTTTTGGCGACAATATGGAATAAAGAAAAAAATCTAACAATCTCTGAAGAGTAAACTCTTAAGAGTACCCCAATATATAATAAACATCCTCAGGATTTAAGATTGTACCTGTTTTTGGTTTAGAGGAAGTATTCACGACAATATAGTTTTTACCATCAGGGGAGAGCTCAGCCATGAAGGAATGACCATTGTCGTTTCTTCGAACATTTAAGACTGGGTATTTATTCTCCAGTGCTTTTTGAATTTGTAACGATGGGGGTATTGTAGGTGGAGCACTGTTATCGCCATGTTTGACATTACTGGAAGGCTCCGCTATTTTTATTCCATCTAAGCCGAAGACTTTTACCATTCTCAAAGAAGATTCTTTTGACATACTATCTAATTGATTTGGTTGGGGTGATATAATTTTATTTACAATACCCTTAAATAAAAAATCAGCAAATGAAGGGATAGGTGTTTTCCCCGATTTTTCGTAGAGAGAACATATCACACCATAAGTTGTAAATAAGGGGCAGGCGGAAGATTGAGCCTGCTTGTAATACGAATTTCCATTTGGGGCAGATTTATCTGTATCTCCTAGACTGTACTTTTTCATAATTTCTATGAAATCTTCACTATTATAATATTTTGTAGGTTTTCCATCTTCTTTGTATGAAGCAATATTTTCGCCCGTTTTAAACATCTTTCTTAATTCTTTGTCATATCCCTTTTCGAAAAATTCAATTCCAGCCTCTTTATAAGCAAGAGCACCTGTTGTGATAGACGTTGCAGGTCCCTGTTGGAAATTATTTGCATAATTGATTCCCGTGAAACTAATTTCCGAAGTGGAAAGAAAAGTGGAATTTAAACTATTGATTTTTGTTAAGAGGGCGGGATGTATTGCAGAGTAGTAATTATTAGGTAAAAATAATTTTAAGACAGAAACATTATTTTGCTTTACTATTTCCTCGAAAACTTCTTTTTTTAGAGCATCTTTTTCTTCTGGACTCCCTTCAAATGACTCTATTGATTGTCTTACGCTTCCTTCTCCATTGATAGCCTTAATTGCAGTTTCTTTTACTAAAGTATAGTCAGAAGTGTGAGGAATTGTCTTTGGAGGAGAGGAAGAATTGGGTGTTGGATTTAGTAGTCCTAATAAATAATTCAACTTGTTAGATAATATCTTAATATTCAATTCTATGGGATTGGTTGGGAGTGATACTAAAAGTGGGTTTATTGACAGACTTTCCTTGGAATTTACTAAGGTATTTTGCAAATTATTGATTTCATCTTGGATCGTATTTATTTCATTGAGGATATTTATATTTGATTCATCCTCTACAGAAATAATTTGGTAATTCTCTCTTGTGGAATGATTTTCTGAATTGTTAGAATTTAATTTAAATTTATTAGTTAACCCCAAAAGTCCCATGAGTCCATACATAAGTATGAGAGGAGAGGATTCTGGAAACTTCGTATCATTATTCTCCGCATTCATATTATTCAATTCAGCTTGGTAATTTGTATTAGCCTGTAAATTAGACCAACCTGTAGTACTAGAAAATGTGCTAGTCAATGCTTCACTTTTTGCTATATCAATTCCAATCGAAGAAGTACCATCTGTATTTATGGAGAATGTAGAACCAAGTCCCAATGTATTATTCTTATCAGGATTGACAGATAGAAACAAAGAAGAAGGTATTACTGAATTTAGTACAACACCTAAGGAAGAACCAAATTTATCTCCCCCTCCCAATGTTAATCCAAGATTCCCATTAACATAATTGTTGCTAAAATCTACAAACCCTAATTGATTAATATTGACTCCCACACTTGAATTTAAACCAAGAGGAGAAGTATTGACTCCCATATTTATACCAAAATTATCTCCGATGCCGTTTATCCCCAAATGAACTCCAGCACTCCAGCCTACTTTATTTCCCGATTCATTTGCACTTATTAGATCACCCAGTGTATCTACTTTCTCTTCAGGAGTATAAGAAAATGATACACCTACTTTCATAACATTTGAGATAACACCTGTAGGTGTCTTCAAAGGGATTGAATAATCTCTCAACAATCCTCCCGCCAGAGCAGTTACAAAAGTTCCTGCGGTTACATTATTATCTCCCATACTCGATGCAATACCTGCTTGAATAGTGGCACTTGCTAAATTTGAAGCTATTAACATACCAGCATGAATAGCCAAAGCAGGAAATACAATTGAACCTAATAATTCTGTCGCTACTTGCGCTCCCAGTAGGATTTTTTTATTTTTTTCTTCTTCTTTTTTTTTCTTTTCTTCTTTTTTTTGATCTAAGTATTGAAGTAATTTAGATACCTGATTTGAATCAATTGAGGAGTCAGAAATAATATGATCCATGATAATATCATAACTTAGGTTTTTAAACTCAGATTTATATTGGGATTTATAATCTAATTTACTCGCTAACTTGTCATACTCTTGAAAACGAATATTTTTTACTTCTGCTTTCTTATGATCTCTCCATTTATTAACTGTTTCTTTAGAGGTAAATACTCCATAAGTATTTATAAATGAATCATAGTAATAATTTTGTATTTCAGAATGCAAATTAGTAGTAAATTGAACAAAAGGTAGTATTATTGAGATAGGAAGAATCCCTCCAGTTAGACTTTTATTCATCTTATTTAAACGATTTCCATTATTCTTCATGTTATTGAAAGCAATTAGTAGATCTTTATCTAATCCACTTATTTCAGATAAAGATTCAGCGACTTTAGAGACTACCATGGAGTTTATCCATTCTTTGAGTGTACTACCTCCAAATAGAGAGCTGGCTAAATTTTTAAGTAAGGAAGCGGCATTTATCTTTTCATTGATGATTCTCCCGGCTAGGCTTGCATTTTTATATGAAATATTACTAATATTTTCTTCCATATGTTTCAAATATTTTTCATTGATATTTAATTTTGAAATATTAGCAAAAGATTTATGAATTTCTTTGATTATCGTTTCCAATGAATTTTCAGCGAATAAATCTAATTCACTCACACTAGCTAATCCAATATTTGCGGGAGAAAGAGATTTAAAAGTTATAAGACTCGTACTCATTTTATAATTATTTTGATTGGTTCCATCAAATTCAGTTTGTACTACCTCACCCGTGAATATTTTTTTGGTAAACACCAAGTTCATATTTTCGTCTAATACTACAGATTCATATTTATTTACTCCATAGGTGTTTATGTAACCAGTACAGACTTCTGAATTTAAAGCAAAATTATTACCTGCGCATTTTCCACCTTCTAAAAAGTTGGCGATTATTTCTTTACTAACAGTTCCATCAAAAACTTTCTCCTGGCTATAAGCATCTCTTAAACTCTGCATATACTTTTCTTTCGAAGTAATAACTGTATCACTCATTGCAGTAAATAGAGAGATATTTCTGATTCCACTTAAACTACTAATCATATTTTCACTAACGACTTCTAGGGATTTGCTATCAAAAATTGGTATATTTTTACCTTCTGTTGATGTTACCTCCTTAATATAATCTGTTAAAGAAAAACTTTTAGTTTCTGAATTTAAGCTAGATTGAGTAGATGTAGAGATATCCATTGAAAATTGCTGAATTTTTTGATTAAACTCTTGATTAATAGAGCTTTTTAGTGAATCTGATGTTACTTTCCAGTTTTCATATTTACTATTAAATTCTAATTTTTTAGCCTCCCAAGATTGGATTGCGGGTATATATGAATTTTTCCAATCTAAACTGTTGTTACTCATCTGTATTGCAAAACTATTCCATAGATTTGTATTTTTTTGTGAATTTAAATCGATGGCAGAAAAACTAATATCAAATTTAATAAATTCTTCATCACGAAGTTGATCATATGGGATGCAAAAACCCCAGCAAAGTACTTGATGATTATAATAATATTTAAAAAAATCTCCCTCTGTAGAATATCTTCCCCCTATATCCGATACAGGAAAAAATGGATTTGTGTTCCATTGTAGGTCAGGATTAGGGGTTTCTGCTCTCAAGTCAGCTTGAAAAATTGTATCTAATTTTAGATTACTCGAAAGTAAATTGGTCTGTATCAAATCTCTTACTAAATTGGCATTATTATTATAATTTATAATAGCATTGACCCAAGGATTCTTGTAGTACTCTTCTGGATTATTTCTATTATAGAGAGGAATGATTAATGTGTTATCATTGTTGGAGTAATTGGTATATATTTTATTTTCCCATAAATTTTTTTGATTAATAGCACCAAGTGCTTCACTTTTTAGAAAAACCTCCAATTCCTTGGAAATCGCTTCTAGGCTTAAATTTTCTAATTCTGCTTTCTCTATTTTTCCTAGTATTTCTGATAATTTTATTCCGGATCTGTTATACACTTCTTTGGTTGATTTATCTGCTAAGGTTATAATTTTTCTGTTGCCACTACTATCGAGTTCATAATAAATATCATTATCTTTCAGAAACTTATTTAGTTCCTTTGTAAGAGTGAAAACTGATTCTCTTACTTCATTTTCCATACTTATCATCTGATTATAATTATTTTGATAGAGAGTATCAGTATGTAATACATTTTCTAAAAGATCATTTTTTTGGATTTCAAGATAATTTAACTGAGTATAATATTCATTATTTTCTTCATATAATAGAGTTTTTTCTAAATTATTTTGAGTAAGTGAATTATAAAAATTTATTCCTTCGTTAATTATTGTTTCATAAATACTTTCCTTCCATTGATTATATATTTTTTCTTTTAAACTTTCAGCATAATTATAAAAATTCAATTTATAATTATCATTACTATTTACAATATCATAAGAAGTGATTTTATCTAGATAATCAGAGATTTTATTTTCAACCTCTTCATTCCATAGGTTAGAGATACTTATAAAATTTTCTTGAATTTGATTTTGCCAAGTAGAGACAGAGTTTAAGTATCTAGCATTTTCAAATTCTTCTTCCATAGTAGGTAAAATTGGAAAAAAAGAATTTTCATCAAAATCTTGAGAATATAAAGAATTATAAAAAAATATAATAAATATAAATATCATAATATCTATTCCTTTTTATGCTCTCTAAAATAAATAAATTCATATACTAGAGAGATATATTATCTTCTAATATAATATTTCAAAAATAGTGAGGTTTATGGTGAAAAAAAAATAGAATTCTAAAAATAATTTTGATAATTACGTTTTAATAATGTATTTTAAAGAAATGTGCCCTGAAATTGTATTATTTCTTAGTTTCGGACACAGTCATTTTGCCTTTTTTCTCTAAGGGCACTAGTGGTTCAGTTTTCATTAATTTTCTTAGATGAACTGAAATTGGAACAATCCATGTGAAGGGTAACAAAAAGAATATAGATTCCCATTTCCCAAAAACTCTGTAATAATGTCTGGGTTTTTCTGTATCTTTTCTTCTTTCTTCATAGATGATTATATTTCTTGGTTTTAAGTAATGATTCCAATGATCCATCAGGATTGAAATCCACATCCAGGGTAAATGCATTAAAATTTTGTGATACGTTTTAAATATAAAAGGCTCAAAATGTACTTCACTCACTCTGATTTTTCTTTCTAGATCAATTTTTAGGGTAGGGGGTTTAGGCTCTATTTCACCACAGAGCTCATTGGCTACTTCTTTGCGCTCTTCTTCTTTAGAAAACCAATATTTTCTTTTTCCAATATCCAACATATTTTGCATTGGTTTTTTGAAATTTTCATCTACATATTTTTGCCAATCTTTTTTCTTCCAATTTTCAGTATTTATTTGTGATACGTCAATAGGCTTTCCCACATAATAAATTAATTTAACAGGCAGAGAAAATGGAATATTTGTAATAAAAGGTAGTAAAGAAAGTAAAAATGGACTCAAGGGTAAAAATGGAATCCCAATCAATTTTGCACCCCAATTCCAATTAAAGGCAAATGGATGTGTAATTTCAGCACCAATACAAACAGTGGGAACAATAACTGCTTTATGTTGTATCGCAAATTTTAAAAAACTAGCGTGAAATTCCTGTAATTGGTAGCGCTTATGCCAACCTTTTCCAATCCCAGGTACACCTTCAGGGTAGTACAAGACCAGTTCGTTGTTATTGAGTAAATTGGGAAAACTATCCCATTTTGCAGGGTACATTCCAAATCTTGGACCCCATTGATTAAAAAATGGTATCTTAAAAAACCAGGGCTCGGCAAATCCCCTTACCAGCCATTTTCTCTCGTAATTTTTTGCCTGAAAGATATAGTCCACAAACATTGCCGCATCCCATGGCATTCCCATTCCAGAATGATTCTGAATAAGTAATACAGGTCTCTCTTCGGGAATATTTTCGAGACCATGCATTTCTACTCTAAAATATTTTTCCCTAAAAAAACTCATCACTGTTTGTGATAAGTTTTTTGTGTACTCCAGATTTAACCAATGATCGGGATGATCGAGTCCAATTTTACTCATTATTATTTGATCCCATTAAGTCTTTTTTATATAAAACATCTTTGAAAAATGCTTTATCTTTAACTTTTATATTGAGAATTTTTTCTCTAATCATCTCTTCTGTAATATTATTTTCTTTCATTAAAGCATGATTTAAGGATATCTGCCCCACGGTCATAAAATTAATTAGATTACCTGTATTACCTGTTGGTAACAGACTATTTATCTCTTTAAACATTTCATTTATTGTAAGACGAGTACCTCCACTGATTTCGGGGAGGGGTGCACAACCATGATCGGCTGTTATAATTAGAATAAAATTATCTCCATAATGATTTTTAAGCATGGTATAAATCTCTCCAATTTGACGATCCGTCTCCGCAAATACTTCTTTTGCTTCAATTGACTCCCATCCAAACCCATGTCCTGCCGCATCTGTTCCTTTCAAAGTCACAAAAGCTAGATCAGTATAACCATCTTTACTTTTACCTGAATTAATAATCTGAGCCTGAAATACAGCTCTAAATGTTTCTCCTTCCATTCTAACTTGAGCGGGAGTAGCCATAATTTCATTCCAAATATTTGAAAGCTCTTCTTTTTTCGGTTTTCCGAAATGTCTCCAACCATTTGGATAATCTTTTATATAATTATCATAAGTATTAAACTGTGATACTACTGTGGGCAGAGTGTAGTACCTTGAATCTGTCACCCAAGAACCTTCTTTGTGCCCTAGCCAGTATACAAAGTCTTTGTCTCCAGAGTAGGTTCCATTTTTAATCTGAAGACTACCATGACCAGCCATACCAATTGCCGCTCGAAGAGCATAGCATTGACTGATAACTTCGGATTGATTTCCATTTTCAAAGTCTAATATGTCGGCAAAAGTTTCTGTTTTTAATTCTTCTGTATTTACTTCCGTTTCAGAAGTTGCATAAATTTCACTTTTAGAAATTTTTCCACCTTCTTCCAGTCTAAAAAACGTATTACCTATTACAGAACTTTTGCTGGGATAGGCTCCAGTTCCAATCGCGGAATGCCCCACCGCAGTGTGTGCATCGACGTGTCCTACACGTGAATTTGGAAAATAGGTAGAATTTTTCTTGATCTCTTCAATATTTTTAGGTACATCGGGGTGAGCTTTGTAATACTGCTGTCCTCCCTGATCGATTACAATCGTTACAATTACATCAGGTTTTTCAGTGGAATTTGGATTTTTTAATATATTTACTAGGGGAGAAGTTTCGACACCATTGGGATTGCGAACTTTCATTATTTTTGCGAGGGTAGGCACAATATGTTGCTGATTTATAACCTCAGAATTTTCCCCTTTTTTAAACCATTTTTCTCCGTGGAATACTATAGGTATATTTGTATCATAAGGGTAGTACGTTGAGTGAGAAGTCTTTTTTATGTGAAGGGTAACAACATCATCTTTTTCTGAATACTGTAAATCAGGATCATCCTGCAAGTCGCTCAGGGTTCTTCCATAGCTCTTGAGGTGTCTAACTAAATCAGTTTTTAGATAGGTACCAATTCCTTTTATATTTACCCATTCCGATTCTAAAATATTAAATTTTTCTGGAATAAGATATAAATCTACATCTTCCCGAATTGAATGTTTAAAGGAGCTTAAATCTTCTTTTTGTTTACAGGAAGAAAAAAGGAAAATTTGCAAGAGAGAGAAAAAAAGGAAGGGAATAGATGGAAATTTAAATTTTGAATTCATGTGACTCTCTATGGAAAAATAGTTTTAGATTTCTCTAGTCAAATTATAATAATATAAGCCTATATTTCGGAAAGAAAAACTTTATTCCCGATAAAAAAATCTTCATATTTCATAGTTGACATATAAAAACGCCTCTTTTTCATGACATAAACTATGAGAGAAATAATCAAACTATCCTGCACAGGTTGTGAAGCACCCGGTAAGTCAGCCTATTTTATGACCAAAAATAAAAAGGCAAAATCTGAGAAATTAGTTACCAAAAAGTTTTGCAAATTTTGTAGAAAACACAACGATCACAAAGAGTCTAAGGTATAATGGCAGTCCCCAAGTCCAGTATTGATCCTAAATTTATTCAGGAGATAAAAGAGTCCCTGTTAGAAAAAAGGATATCATTATTGGAAAAACTCAACACTTGGGAAGACAAGAGCTCTCCCTCTGGATTAAAAGAGATGGGAGACATTGCAGACATGGCGTCTGAGATTAACGAAGATGTCCTCAATTCTGCTCTTACCGAAAATGAAGTAGAACTTTTGAATCTTATTGAGCATGCACTCCAAAAGATTGACAAAGGAACTTACGGAATTTGTGAGGGAAGTAAGAAAAAAATCCCCATTGCTAGATTAAAAGCAATCCCTTGGACACCATACACAGTTGAATACGCTGAGATCGCCGCTAAAACCAAGGCTAGGATTCAATTTGATAGAAGATCCGATAGCCAGTCATATAACCAACCCTTAGATACCAGTTTCGACGAATAGGCTAATTCTCAATTTCGAGAACTAGCCTATTTTCATTATCCTACCTCACTTACTTCCAAAATCAAATCCATTAATTCATCGTTTATTTCAGGCAATGTATTCAATGAAACTATTTTACGTGTGTAGGCAGTTCTCCATTTTCCATCTTTCCCGAGGTTAAAATAGGGTAAGCCTCTTCCTAAAAGTTTCTCTTGTGTTCTGTTGAACACATTCCATGCGGAGTCTAAATCATCTTGGATTCTTTCTGATTTTAATACTTCTTCAAAATTGACTTTAAATGTTCTTGGATCCTTTTCTCTGAATCTTATCTGAACGGCTCTGCGTGCAAATTCATTCATTTCCGTGTGGGTAAGAATTCGATTTTTAAGATGACTAATCAATGTGTGATAGGTGGGTAAAAAATCAATCATCCCCTGGAATCCTTTGAGAACCTTTTCCTGCATATCTTCCCCTGTGTGACGGACTTTGATGAGGCTTCCCGTTCCGAGGTTTCTCGAAAAGAGTTGGTTTGCACAGGCTATACGCATAAACCCTGTAAAAATCTCTACTGCACAGGAGCTGTCATGGGCATTTCTAAGAACAATTTGAAGGTCTCCCTCAACAGAAGAATACTCGGGATTTTTAAAGACTATCATGTGTCTTTGAAAGCCCTTTTTACTCTCTTTTAATACATGCGCTTCTGTTTCTATATGGACTCTCCAACCTTTTTGGAAAAGAGAACTAGCAAGTATTTTAGAATCGAAAAATTTATATTTAGAAGAAGTTGTGCTTGCGGGACTATTTGAGAGAGCGGATTGAATTGTAATTGGATTTAAAGTTTCGTTTAGCATAGAAGCTCCTTTATTCTGATGTATTAGTGTTCAATGGTAGAATGATTTCTCCTCTGAAATCGGTGTACTGAATAAATGTATTACAAAATTTTGAGGGAAGTAATATCCAATGTTGAAATTTCGTTTCTATCTAAATATAATATGAGAGCAGAAGACAAATTATTGCAGAAAAGTATAAAAATTTTAATGAATTTTTTATTTCTAAATATTAGCTTAAAAAGAATGGGATTCTGTAATATCATGAAGTGTAAAACATTACCCCAACTATAAAAAAACTTTCAAAGTTTTCATTTTAACCTATTTTCTCTTAAATTTACTTCCATATACCATAAAATTAAACAATTTTCAATGAAATTGTTCTTTTTTTCTGGATTTATTAAATACCCTAAGGAATATTTCCATAAGAATGTCTATTTAAAAGTATGACTTTTTAAATATTCTCAATTTTTGCAGAGATTTTATAATTACTGGAATATCCCTATGAAACAGATTTTACTTACCCTTTTACTCACTTTTCTTATGACTTCCTCTGTATATGCAGAGACAGAGAAGAAAAAACTCTATGTCTCTAAAATTACAGCTACCAAAGATGTGCCGGAGTCTCTCCAAAAATCTGCCTCCAACAAAGTCAAAATGGCTATTCTCGAAAAGTATGCTAAGTCGTATTACATTGTCTCGGATGAGGATGTGCTGATTATGTACAAAAAAGCCGCAGAGCTACAAAAAACCTGTGATGCAGAAACGTGCCTCCGTCAGATTGCAGAAGCCATTGATGCCGATGAAGTGATCTACGGGAATCTGTATATGAAGGGAGGTATGCTGGCATTTAGTTTGAACAATCTCCAGAGAGACAAAAAAACTCTCAAGATGGGGAGTAAGTCCGTTGTGGAAGAGTCCTTTCCTGAATCGCAGTTTGATCACTTTGTGAAAGAAATAGCCTCCAAAGCCATGGATCCGTCTTACAAGATCAACAAGACTCCCGATTTCAATATGGACATCCAAATCACTCCCGTGAGTTTCTCCAAAGTGGAAGGAGTGGAACTCACCCGAATCAATCTAAAAACGGATGACAGTGTAATACAAAAAAACTTAGACTTTTTTCAGAAGAAAATCCAGGAAGCGGATGTTCTCTATGGTGCAGGGAAATACAAAGAAGCGCGTTTGGAATACCAAAATATTGTAAAACGATTTGAAGAAAAAATTCCTCCTACCACACGGGAGAAAATGAAAGATGTCATACCCTCTCTGAATAAGAGAATTGCCAATTCAGTATCCATGGAGTACAAGCTCCGCATTGAAAAGATAGACAAAGAAGTGGAAGAAATTTCCCGAATGAAGGACTAAACTATGAAATGGATATTATTTGTAATACTTATTCTCACAAAGGGAATTTTTTCGCAAACCACAGAGATACCCAATTCCAAATTGTTTCCCAACGGAGGCGGAGAAATCATTCTCCATGAATATCTGGAATCACTTGGAGAAAACGAATTGGCCGTCTTAAATTTTACCTCTGTCACCTGTGTTCCCTGTAAAAAGGAAATTCCAGAACTCCTGCGACTCTCCGAGAAAAATCCCGATATGAAACTATTTATCATCTTTGCGGAGTCGGATCCCTCCAAGTTTGCGGCTAGCCTCGGTGTCAGTAAGTTCTATGCAGATCCCTTAGGAACTCTCCAAAATAAATATGCAATCAAAGCCTACCCTGTTACTTTCATTGTAACACGGGACAAGAAAGTTCTCGCTCGATTGGAAGGATACAATGAGAAGAATACTAAAAAATTGATAGCTCTTTTGGGAAAGGAGGGCAGATGAGGGTATTGTTTATTATAATTATAGCATTGTTTTTGGGAAATTGTAATACATTATTTTTTAAGCCTGAAACAAGGGTGAGTCCCATCTGTGAGTGGAGAAAAGAAAAAAAAGAAAGACTGGATAGGAGCAAACAAGCTGAAAATGGGAATCGTAAGAATAATCAAACGCAAGGTCCTGTGATCGATTATCCAGATCTAGTATTAATTGAGCACTTTCCTGTTCAGGAGGGAACCAAGATCTACAAATTGCAAGAGAAAATCCAAGACTACGCAAAGACTCTCAACGAGCTAATAGACACCGAAATAGTTTCGGATGATATAGGAAAACTAAAGACAAGTCTAACCGACAGAATGGATTCTATTCATTTGAGTCTAGCTAATGTTTACGAGAAACAGGGGGATAAGTTTTACGCCGCCTATAATTTCTCCAAAGCCCTAGAGGCCTACATGGATTCCCTCGATACAATCCGGGAAATTTACAGTGAGAAGGTCCAAAAATCACCTAAAGAAAAGCTTGATAAAAAGATAAAACTTACTCGAGAAACGGGAGAAAATTTCCTACAAAATAAAATCAAAACCTATGTAGACCAAGCAAACTACCTCTACCTCGATGACCAAAATGACAAAGCAAAAGAATCGATGACACTAGCCCGAGAGGAAATGTACAAAACAGTATTCTTCAATCCAAAAACAATTTCTTTATATAACGAACAGGCAAAGATCATGAAATTGGATGAGTTTCAAGAGGGATTTTGTAAATCGATTTATAATAAAGTTGAATTTGATTCATCTAAAGAAAAAATGAAATTCAGGCTTGTACTACCTGAAAGTTACATTACCAGATCTGGAATTAAGTTTATGAAAATAGCAAGAAAAGATGGGAAGTCGGTTTACGTATCTGAGGTAATTCGACCTTATGAAGATGATTCCTGGTATTTTGCTCGGGACTATGCTGAGAGAATGAATTTAGAGGAAAATTGTAAAGATTGTTATAGTCTACCAGAATATGAAGATTTAGCGAATTTCAAGCCTAATCTATTAAGTAGAAATAGCTGGGATGATAAGAGACTTGGGCTTGGTACCTCTTGGTTAAAAAGCTGGAGTATTGCACCAATAGGTATGACATTTGGAAATGTATTTGCCCTTTTTCTTCCATATTTTGGTTATACAATTGATTATGTTCATGATATAGTTGCTCACCCACTTACTTGGCAGTCTTACTTCTATCCATTTTCTCCTGATAGCGTTAGCGACTCTCTAGGTTATGAAGGTCGTCTTCTCCGAACTGCCCCTCGCAGGTACCTTGGCTGGATCACCAACTCTGGTGGTTTTCGTTTGGTCCGCCCCGTTTATTAATGGGGTAATAGGATAGGAAAGGTTAGAGTCTGAAACTCTGAAAAATCAGGAAGGGGATTCTTAAGGGGCTAGCCCCTTAAGCCGCCGGAGGCATCCCCAAAGTTCTATCTCAAACAGAAATCCCATTTTCCATTAATTGAACTTCCGAAAGCCCAGTGATTTCGGAAATTTCTTTTAGAGAAAATCTCCTTTCCCACATTCTTCTGGCAGTATCGAACTTAGCTGTGAGCTCGCCCTCGCGTTTTCCTTCTAGAATACCGACTCTACAGAACGTTCGTAAGCTATTAAAACTGCATATAAAAATAGAACTTGACGCATCAAAATGCATACAATAATTTAAATTTATGCGCACTACAATTGATATACCCCAGGAACTTTTTGAAGAAGCTCAATCCATTTTAGGATTCAAATCTAAAACTGATGTGGTTATTTTTTCCCTACAGGAAGTCATTCGAAAGAAAAAGCTAAAAGAATTTGCTCATCTTGCTGGTAGAGTAAAATTTGAAAAATCGGCAAAGGAACTTCGTGGCAAACATAAAAAATGATCCTTGTTGATACATCCGTTTGGATAGAATACTTTCATTTGAAGAACCAAAAACTCTATTTAGATCTCGCACAAAGGCTGGAAGAAGATCAGCTATGCATATCTGTGGTCACACGGATTGAACTTCTCACGGGAATATCCAAGAAACATAAGGCAAAGTTTTCGAATGCTTTGAATGTTTTAACAACTTACTATCCCGATGTGAAGGATTGGATGACAATAGAATTATGGATCGAGCAAGGAAGGGAAGACGGTTTCCAATTCCAAATTTCTGATTTGATGATTGCGAGCGCCGCACAGAAGAACAATTGCGAAATTTATACGCTAGATGGTGATTTCAAGCGAATGGAAAAATACGGATGGGTTCGCTTGTTTCAATCCTGAAAATCTTATCTTTCCAAAAGTTCTATCTCAAACAGAAATCCCATTTTCTCTTAGCTCAATATCCGAAAGCCCGGTGATTTCCGAAATTTCTTGTAGAGAAAATCTCTTATCCCACATTTTTCTGGCGGTATCGAGCTTAGCTTTGAGCTCGCCCTCACGTTTTCCTTCTAGAATCCCTTCCTCTTTTCCTTCCTCTACAGCACGTTCGTAGGCAGTTAAAACTCTTCTTCCCATAATAAGCTCCTCTAGTAGGGATTTGTCTTCTTTTCTGGATTTAAAAATATAATTGCTCATTGCATCTTCTAATGCAATCCTTTTTGGTTTTTTGATGGTCTTTAGTATCTTTTGAATTTCTCTCCAGGTGGTGACAAACTCATCCCAGGGCTTTGTAATTTCCTTTAAGAGAAGTAGACCTGCTTTCATTTCGGGAACTTGAAAATCAATCAGGGGATCGATTTTTCGTAGATCAAAAATTAGCAATTCCTCTGGTTTTTCTGATACGATGGGATTTTCCACAAATGAATCCAAAATCTCTTTCTCTGGTTCCCACCCATCTAGACCTTGGGAAAACAAAACCGCAACAATTGGATATAATTTTCCAAATTGGTATTTCTGCCATTCTCTTAGTTTTGTTTTGTATTGCAAAATTTGAAAGTGGTATCTCTTTTCCTTTCGGGATTTGTGTTCCATCAGAAAGTAAATTCTTACTTTAGATTGCCTAAGGGGGATTTCGAACAATAAATCGATGGGAATATTTTTATCTTTTAGTTCTAGATTCTGAATGGATTTTATTTTTTCTAGTTCTATGTACTTTACTTTGTATTTCAAAAGAAAACGAAAAAACTCTTTCGCGCACTCAAAATTGGTAAGTATGAATTTCCAGAATTCATCATGGTAGTTGGGCATGACTGTCTCCTGTTATTTTGAGTGTGAGATTGGGAAGATTGGATAGAAATAGTTTAGAGAACTACACTTTAATTAAAAATATATTATATATATGTAATTCAAAGAGCTAAGAATGCGTAAAAACAAATCAAAAACAAGTTCTCCTTTATGAATACTAAAAATAAATTTACTAAAAAAATATATATTATTCTTTCTTTTTTTATTTTAGCAAACCTTCAATAGAATGAATTTCTTAAATCATTCTTGATTTTTTAATTTTTAGAAGTATTGAGTGTATAAAAAGCATTTCAAATAAAATCTTGGCACTCCGACTCTAAATGAGAATGATTCAGAGCAATAGGGATAATCTATTAACAAATATTTCCAAATTAAAAGAAATCGATCCCTCTGGGATAAATAGAAATAGAGAAGAGTATTTACATCCATAAGAACTTCTTAGATTATTTTTTATAGACAGATTTTTTTGATATATTTTGTTTCAAATAAAAATTGATTTATAATTTAAGTGCAGGCTTAAATTTGGTAACAATATAATTTTTATAAGTAAAGGTATGAAAAATTGAATCGTCTCACATCGAAAAATGGTTTTTTTGCGGATAGTCAGGATGGAAGAATTTATTTACTTCGGGGAATAAATTTATCGGGTAGTACAAAAGTTCCATTTCACCCAGATGGTAATACAGCAATTGACCAAACTCTTTCTTTTCAAGAACATGAAAAAGTTTCTTTTATAGGCAGACCCTTTCCAGAAGAGGAAGCTGTATCTCATTATACTCGATTAAAGAAGTGGGGATTTAATTTTATACGATTTTTGGTCACATGGGAAGCTGTTGAGCATGGTGGACCCGGTGTTTATGATGAAGCCTATATTGACTATGTAGGACGCATGGTTGAGCTCGCAGAAAAGATGGGATTTTACGTATTTATTGATCCCCATCAGGATGTATGGTCACGTTTTACAGGAGGGGATGGGGCTCCGGGCTGGACATTGGAGTCAGTCGGAATGGATGTTAAAAAAATACCCCAGGGTGATTTTGCCAATTTGCAATACGTCAAGGGTAAAAAATATACACAGATGAGCTGGCCGCTTAACTATGCAAAATACACAACTGCCACCATGTTTACTCTCTTTTTTGGGGGGGATGTATTTGCTCCCAATCGAAAGGTGGGTGATGAAAACCTAAAAGATTATCTCCAGGGTAAATACATTGGAGCCATGTGTAAATTGGCAATACGACTGAAAAATTGCAAGAATGTGGTTGGTTTTGATACACTGAATGAACCTTCTCCGGGGTACATTGGCAAGAAAACACTTTCTACCTTTGACTGGCCTTTTATAGGGGTAATTGATACACCTACATCCTTCCAGGAAATGGTAATTACTGAGGGCAATCCCACAAAAATAAAAAGAAGTTACATGGTTGGATTTTTAAAAATACCATTTGGTAATACAGTTCTCAATAAAAGAGGAATCAATCTCTGGAAAAATAAAGAAGGATGTGTTTGGCGAGAGCACGGTGTTTGGAATTATGATCCAAATGGTGCACCAATGTTATTAAAATCAGATTATTTTGAAAAAGTTAACGGGCAATCGGTATCATTCTACAAGGATTTTGTAACTCCCTTTGTGAAAAGATACAAAGATGAGATACAAAAAGTAGAGAAATCATTTTTTATTTTCATGGAAAGTGATCCCTCTAAGTTAGAGTTAGAATGGTCAGAGCCAATCCAGCAAGGATATGGGGGAGTGGTAAATGCAACCCATTGGTATGACGGAGCCCTTCTTTTTATGAAAAGAGAATATAATTGGTTGGGGATTCACTCTTTTTCTCAAAAACCAATCTTTGGAAAAAAAGCAGTAGAAGCAATGTTTTTTGAGTGTATCTCGGAAATTAAAAATATGTCAATAGAGAATATGCAAAATGCTCCCACTGTGATTGGAGAAACGGGTATTCCCATGGATTTAGCGAAAAAATATGGGTACAGGACGGGAGATTATTCCAAGCATGAGAGAGCATTGGATAAGATACTGGTGGCTATCGAAAAAACCCTAGTAAATGTAACCCTTTGGAATTATACAAGTGATAATACCCATAAATATGGGGACAATTGGAATGGAGAAGATCTATCTATCTATTCCAAAGATACACCCATTTCGTATGACAAAGATGGTGGTAGGGGAGTCAGAGCATTTTCTAGACCCTATGCAGTGTGGACTATTGGGGAACCTGTAGCTATATCCTTTGATTATCAAAAATCACTTTTTAAATATTCTTTTAAGTGTATGGATAACAAAATAGGAGAGTGTGCCATCTTTCTACCGAATTTGCACTACGGTCAGGGGTATAATATTAGCATAAATGCGGGCACTTATGACTTGTCAGAGGATGGAACCCTTCTTTATTTTAAAGGAATAGAAAATATAGAACTATATGGTATAACCATATATCCTAAAGAAAAAATATCCTTAGAGAAATTAAAAGAAAATAATACTCAAAAAAAGTAATTTCTCTCGATTTACCCTTAAAAAAAATTCTTTAAAAAAAGGGGGTATTTCATAATTTTAGACTATCAACCCAAAAAAGGAAATATATTTCATGAAAAATTTAATTTTAACTCTAGCTTTATTGTCTTTACTCTTAGTTATCAATTGTAAAGACAATTCCGTCAGCGAAGCAGAGTGTACTCCCGTTGTTCAGTCTATGTTTGATAATTTCTCTAAAGCCGCTCCCGAGGGAGATATGGAAAAAGCAAAAGTGATGTTACTCCCTATGCTCCAAAAAGAATGTCAATCGGGTAAATATACTTTAGATTGCCTCAAAAACTCCAAAACAATAGCAGAATTACAACTCTGTAAAAAATAAGCTAGAATCAATAGCAATTCTTTTTCGATTCCCTTTTCTCATGGGAATCGAAGCCTTATTTCTTTTCGAAAACATCTTCCCAGCTATAAAAACCTTTTTGCGGATGCATACAACCATGGAGTCTATAGGGCTTATCCTCTAAAAAAATGATTTTTTGGGCGTATTTTTCACCCTGTCGCATGCAGGAAAGGCAGACATCCCAGCGAATTGCCCACTCGCATTCTTCTTTTCTGTAAATTGGAAAAACACGCAAGAGTGGTTTACTCGTTTCTTCTGCCAAAACGGGTAAGAGAAATAGATTTACAAATAGGAATGAGATTATTTTATTTGAAAGAGCCTTTTTGATATTCATGAGTCGTATAATCCAATCACTCCGATTGAAAGTTATTATAATTTTCCTGTTATTTATACTTTCGGTATCCCTTCTCGATAAGCTCATATTTAATAAATTACTCTATTCTTTCCCCAATGAATTGGAGTGGGATACATCTCACTGGTACAATTTTCAACATTCCAGAATCAATCTAAAACCATTTTCAGAGGAGAATCGGGGAGTTTTAATTACAGGGAGTTCTGTAGGACTTTACTCTGCCCTGCCTGAATTTATAGAAGAGTCCCTTCGAAAGATGGATAAAAAAGTATCAGTGCGATTTTACTCGCATGTGGCAATGTCCCCTACAGATTTTTACCACTATACTGATGATATAATTTCAAAAAAGCCAAGCCTTGTAGTCTATCCCTTAAACCCGGCAGACTTTCAATTTGATTATTTTTCTCCCGAGGATACCAGCAATTTTAATATGGCAGGATGGGTCAAATACAATGGAGAAAGACAACCGATCCGTTCTTTTTATCCTTTAGATTTTGCATTAAAGTATCACAAGGAATTATCCACAGATAATTTATTTCTATTATTATCTAAGTCTATGTTATACGTAAATAGAGAAAGAAGTTTTTTACTTGATCCATTGTATGCTTACAATGATAGACATTTTCGTTTTGGGCGTAGCTATCATAATTATACAGGAATTACTCCACAGGAAGGAATTTGGAGGAAGGGTTGGACTGTGCCTAAGTTTACTATTAGGTGTGAAGTTTTACCTAATGGAGATGATTTTCGAGAAGAATATATTTATACCGAACTCCCCGAAACAGAATTAAGTATTACTAAAAATGGAATTGTGATACTTAAAGAAAAATTTCTAAAATCGGGCTGGAAAGAAATCAAGATACCTCTCGATAAAACTAAAACAGATGAGCTAATTACAATAGAAACACAAAATACAGTCTCTTCGAGACAAATTGATCCAAAAAGCTATTCAAAAGAAGTACTCTATGGCATTAGATTATCTCAAAACTTTTGTAGAAATGAATTTCAAAGAAATATATCCTTTCAGCGAAGGGAAGTATTAGAAGATATTACCCTCTCGAAAATGTCAGAAGAAGAATATGTAAGTGATTATAATAATCGATTATTTTTAAATTCCGAAAAAAGACCCGAGTTGTATAGACAAAATTGGATTCGTTCTATTAAACAAAATATTTCTACCCGCGAGTTTTCTCCCTGGATAGAATTTGAATATTTCCAAAAAGCAATAAAAAAACTAAAAGATAATAATATAAAAGTTATTATTATAAATATACCTGAAAATCCTCTAGAGAGAAAATACTATATTCCATCCTTGTGGTACGAAGGTTATGATAATTATATGAAAAAAATATCTTCTGAGAATAAAGTAAGATACATAGATAAAATACTATCACTTGAGGATCCTCGATATTTCATAGATATTAATCATCTCACCTACGCGGGAGCGAAAACCCTCTCTCTAGAATATATTAATCTTATAAAGGAGTCTTTAAATGAATAATTTTATTTCTAAACATCTCAAAAAATTTGATAATATACCCTCTTATTTCATTGTAATTTTTTTAATATATACCCTAACTACTTATTTAATATGGAAAAAATATGAATATGAACCGACTTCAATGTTACATTTTGGGAATGAATTCATTGAACTAAATTTGGAGTACATGCCCCCCCGAGCTGTTGTTGAAAAAGGCTATGATGGAGATTTGGGAGCTGGGTATGATGGACAGATCTTTTATTTTTATTCCCGTGCTCTCAATTCATTTCCATTGAAATGGCCTGTGGGTTTTGATGACAGTTATAGAGCTCCCCGGATTGGGTATCCTTTTTTGATTTCCATTTTTGGATGGATGGGTGGTTCTTATGGTTCAATAATTGGGATGTATTTTTGGAATATATCTCTCTTTATAATTTCTGTTTTTGCTTTACGAAAGATTTTGGGAGATTTTTCTTATTTGACCTGGTTTTATGTAATATCTCCCTTTTCTTTGGGGAGTTATACAGTACTTGTTAGTGATTCGGTCATGGTTTCTTTAGTTATTATTTCGTATTACTTTTATTTAAAAGAGAAGTATATACCATTTATATTAATTGCTTCATTGGCAGTATTGACCAAAGAACCCTCTCTATTTTTGTATTTTCCTTTGGGTTTGGTGGAGTTAAAAAGTAAGAATTACAAAAAAGCAATTGTTGTATTACTTATTCTCTTGATTCCAATTCTCTGGCATAGTTATTTACGTGTTACATTTCCCGATTGGAAACCAACAAGACTTTTGAAGTTTATTCTTCCCTTCGAAGGGGTCACTACCTATTTGGGAACCTTAATCAATGCAGGATCTTCTTCAGACTGGAAGGAGCTGGCCAGGGCATTTTCCCGCTTTCCACTGCTTGTGACCCTTATTGTAGGGATTTATTCAGCCTTTGCGGGAAGTTTTAAAAGAGGAACTATTTACAGATTGGGGCTTCTCTTTAATTTTTTAATGATTTTATTTGCAGGGTACTATCATTTTTGGTCAGTGTATGAAAATGTATCACGAATGTTTGCTATTTCTGTTCCCCTCATGATATTATTGGCTAAAGAAGATGGAGAAATTAAGCGACTATTCTTTCTTGTTCTATTAAAATTTACGTTTTTACTCTTTTTAGTTAAAATTATATTTATTCAAAAGGCTCAGGATTATTTTATTTGGACTCTCTAAAAACTGTTGTAATTGCAGGGGCTGGCTCCGGGATCGGAAACGGAATTCTCGAAGAGCTCCAAAATAAAAACCTCAGAGCAATAGGACTTTCCCGGAGAGGAGTAGTACATGATACTATTCCTATTCATGGGAAAAACTATAAATGTGATTTGCGTGATGCGGAGGATGTAAAAAAGACAATTGATTGGATTGGAAAAATTGATGCCTTATATATTACTCTTGGAGATGGGCTCTTTAAATCAATACATGAAATAACTCTTGAAGAATGGGAAAATCATCTCCGTTTAAATTTAACTGCCCCCTTTCTACTCTTAAAAAATGCTTATTTTCAATTAAAAAAGGCAAATTTTCCTTTAGTTGTGATACTTTCTTCCACTGCGGGCAAAGTAGGTTTTCCCGAAGCAGGTCCATATTGTACTACAAAACATGGAATTGCCGGACTGGCTAAGTCTATTCGGGAAGAATGGAAGCCCGAAATACGGGTCACCACTGTGTACCCCGGGGCTATATATACCCCTATTTGGGACGGGAGAGAAGGTTTTAAAAAGGAAGATATGATACCTACCAAAGACTTTGCATTGCAGATGGTAGCCCTCCTGGATTCACCCCCCACACTAAATATTGAAGAAATGTTTATATTACCTCCCAAGGGAATATTGTAATATTATTTATAATCTGGGGTAACCCACAATAGGTTTGGTAAACGCATCTATGGGTTACAGACATCCGACGGGTAAATGTTAAAAAATATAATCAGTATTTAAAAAATTCGATTTTCTTTCTCTTGCAATACTAGAAAATAATTCTTTATTTATATCCTCGGTTTTTGCTGTGACTAATGCTCTAATGGAAAATACACGCAAGGCATCGCCAGTTGAGAGTGTTCCCTCTGCGGAGTCTTTTCGGCCTGTAAATGGAAAAGAATCAGGTCCCCTTTGGCATTGGCTATTGATGTTGAGTCTACTCACCTGATTTACAAGTGGGTCAATTAGTTTTCCGATAACTCCGGGATCTTTTCCAAATATGCTTGCCTGTTGTCCTACATCGGAGTCAATGATATGCTGAATAGGCTCAGAAATATCGTCAAACACAACTATCGGAACAATTGGTCCGAATTGCTCAACACTATAGATTTTCATTTTACTATTCACGGGATACAATACAGCGGGAATCATAATAGATTCAAAAGCTACCCCTCCATCCTGATTGATTACCTTTGCTCCTAAGGATACAGCATCATCTATCAGGGCTTTCATACTATCGGTTTTATTATTTTCAGGTAGAGGCGTAATGTTTACTCCCGTTTCCCATGGCATGCCCAATTTAAGTTTGGAAACAGCTTCTATAAATTTTGCTATAAATTCATCTGCTATTGACTTTTGCACAAACAAAATTTTTAAAGCGGTACATCTCTGCCCATTGTATGACAGTGAGCCCAAAATACACTCTCTAACCGTAAGGTCAATATCAGCATCTTTTAAAATAATGGCCGGATTTTTTGCTCCCAGTCCTAAAACACTACGCAATCGATTGGGTTTTGGATGAAGTTTTTGTAAAGAATTGGCAACTTTTGCAGATCCAATGAATGCAAAAACATCAATACTTCCCGAAGAAAGTAGGGGAGGTACTACAATGTGTCCCTCACCATAAAGTGTATTGACTACACCTTTAGGGAATGATTCCTGAAATGCTTTAAGTAAGGGTTGAAAAAGGAGTGTACCAAATTTCGCAGGTTTGAAAATAGTTGTATTACCCATTATCAATGCTGGTATTAGAGTTGTAAAAGTCTCATTCAAAGGATAGTTAAAAGGTCTCATACAGAGTACTACACCCAAAGGTGCTCTTCTAATTTGCCCGATAATTCCTTGTTCAATCGTAAATCTTGAAGAAGATCTATCTAATTCTTTAACAGCATTGATTGTATCAATAATATATTCAACGGTTCTATCAAATTCCTTACAAGAATCTGCATAGCTTTTGCAGATCTCCCACATGAGAATATTCACTACTTCTTTTCTTTTTTCTTTCATTTTTGAAACAAAAGTTTCGAGACACTTAATTCTGT
>CANGZW010000043.1 GCA_947458405.1 Leptospiraceae bacterium | reverse complement strand
AATTTAAAAAAGAATTTAAAGAAAAAATAGAAAGACCCAAAAAACAAAATATAAATCCTGTTGATGAAGCATTATCTTTACTCCAAAAAGCTGATAGTGTCCTGCAAGTAGAAAAAGGAAACCTTAAAAAACCTTTTAAGCAAAAACAGGAAAGAAAAATTAAACCCGTAGAAAGTAACAAAAATATTTATATTCCAAAAGAAGAAAATAATGTTAATTCAATTTATGATAAATCTAAAAGAAATCTTTTTGATATTAATGATTTAAAAAAGGATGATAATAAGAAAAAATCTATATGGGGTAAATTGAAATCACTAATAGGTCTTTGATTTGATTTAAATAATATCATCTAAGGTATTTCATGAAGATATTTTTTTTATTTTTTATATTTTGTTTATTAACTATTAATAATCAAATTAAAACAGAAGATGAAATACCAATTTATAGTAAAAATTATTATAAATTTTCAGAGATCCAAAATAGTATAAAATCTATTAATTTTAAAATAGATAAAAATATAGATTTTGTTGAAATTTATGGAAACAATAAAAAAATATATTTTTTATTAAATTCAAATTATTTTTCTATAGGGGATAATGTATATACTTCTTATGCTAGAAATAAATTTATAAATAATGAGCTTTATATATCTGATGAGATTCTATCTTGCATTTTGAATAATCTTATAAGTGAGGATTATTCAGAAACCAAAAGGATTAATAAATTATTTCTAAAAATTTATAAAAAAATACAAATCTTACCGGAAGAGATAAGTTTAAAAAATATTATTATCGATGCAGGACATGGAGGGTACGAATATGGAGCATATGGAATAGTACAGGAACATGAAAAGTTCTACAATCTGGAAATATCAAAATTACTTAAAAAAGTACTTAAAAAAAAATTTCCCTCATTAAATATTATTTTAATCAGAAATAATGATGATTTAATTTCTTTAGAAGATAGATCTAATCAATCAATAAAACAATTACAAGTATCAAAAAGTACAATTTTTTTGAGTATTCATTGTAATTCAGTAAAGGAAAAAGATATTTATCCAAATGGCTTTGAAGTGTATTATTTAGATCAAAATGAAGATTCAGAGGATCAAAGAGAAAAAAAAATCATTGAAGAAAAGTTAATCAATCCAAACAGACCGAATATAATTCAAAAAATTCATAGTAGTCTTTATCTTTCTGTTGTACAGAGAAGAAGTATTCTATTGGCAAATTCAGTTGAAATGATGTTAAAGGAGAATCTAAGAAATAGAATTCAGAGTAGGGGTGTAAAAAGGGCTAATTTTCATGTATTAAGAAAAAATTATATGCCTTCCATATTATTAGAAGTTGGTTTTATTACAAATGAAGAAGACTTAAAAATAATTGCTAATAGGGATATGCAATTCAAGATTGTTCAGGGAATTATTGAAGGAATTAAATATTATGCAGAAAGAAAAGATAACTGAAATTTTACAAAATCTAAAAGCAGTTTACCCTAATTTTTATGATAAGGCGACTCGAAATTCTGGTACTAAAAAATTTTATTTTTTATTTTTTTCAACTATAATTACTCTCAATTTTTTTATAGGGTTCTATTTAACAGAAAAAAACCCTTACTCCCTTTTAATCCCTCTTACATTTTTTGAATTGGATATACCTTTAGCAGACAAAAGAGAAAATGCAAAAGTTTATTTATCTGATGGCTCGGGAAATGTATTTCCTTCTGATAGAAAAGTATTATTAGATAAAAATGATTTTAGAAGTTCAATACAAACTTTAGCAATAGAAATAAGCAGACCACCTTATTATGAAACAGAAGAGAATTTTTCAAAAAAGGATCTCAATGTAAACCTCAAAAAACTTCCTCATATTCACTATTCTATTATATCTATTTGGAAATTAAATAATGATACAATTATTCTTGATCTGAGGGAATTATCTCTCACTACAGAACTAGAAAAGATGAAAGTTAGAATAGAAAAAAATACTTATGAAATTAAAGAAGAAAAAGATTCTGATTCCGGTCATTTAGTAGATCCAAAAGAAAAGGATGAATCCAATAAACAAGAATTAATGAATATTAAAATGAATCTATTAAATTCAGCCTTTTTAGCATTAGAGAAAACAATTTTTGATAATTTTTCTGATATTAATAAAATTGAATATAGACTTGATGGTATAAAAAAGCCATATCAAAATTTACAATATGACTTAACATCTGAAAAGTTAAGATAATACTACTCTTCAATTTGTAAGTTTTCTAAAGTATTCAAGAAACCATTTTTTAATAGATCAGAGAAATCAATTAAATCTTCTGAGCGCAAGTAAATTCCTCCATTGATTAAATTGGCCTTTTCTAATTCTTCCATAGCTAATTTTTCTTGCTTTAATTTGGCATACGCCCTAGCTTTAATGATATGATCCTCTGGATCAAGAACTTCAAATTTTGAAAATTGCATATCTAAATATTTTATTGAATTTTGAGGATCTTCTAAAATTAAATAAGATTTAGCTATTGTAGTGTAACAGCTCATAATATCTCCATCTATTAAAATAGCTTTTTTTAAACATGCAATACAGGAATTATAATTTCCTCTATCAAAATATAAGTGCCCGAGTTCATTCCATATATCCTGTTTTCCTATTCCATTTTTAGCTTTTGTTAAATTTTCCCTAAGTAGTGCTTTTTTTAGTATTTCAATAGACTCATTCCATCGTTCCGATTCTTTTAAAATATAGGCTAATGTGATATATAAATCTGTAGAATTTGGAAAATATTTTAATCCTTCCTTTAAAATATTTTTTGCCTGTTTATATTTTTTTAATTTGATGTAGTACAATGCAGAGTTTAAATATGAATCAGAATAATTTGGATACTTACCTATAAGCTCAATAATTAATGATTCAGCACTTGGATGGTTTCCTACCTGTTCTAGGCACCAGGCTCTTTTTGCAATTAATTTAATCTTTACAATATTATTAGGAGTTAAGTTTTCAGCTTTAATATAAAGATTGTATGCTTTTGTATAATCTTTATTTTTTTCATCATTAGTTGCGGCTTTAATTAAAGTTAAAAAATTCATTTAAAAATAAAGAAATTATTGGTTATACTTTGGTCTTTTTTTATTTTTAAAACCATCTATCGCAGAAGAGAAGTCTTTGGAAGCAAGAAAACTTGAATTCCATACACATACATAATTTAATCCTGCCTCTAAAGGTTTACCTTCTGAATAACGCATCACTTCTTTAACTCCCTCAACTACAATTGATGGATTTTCTGATATTTCAATAGCAACCTTTATAGCTTCTTCCATTGCTAAATTATGATCGGGAAGAATTTTATTGACTAGTCCTATTCTTAGAGCTTCTTTGGAGTCAATATCTTTTCCTGTGAGTGCCAATTCCCTCGTATTGCCCTGTCCAATAATAGCAGGTAATCGATTGATACTTCCCATATCAGCTACGATTGCAACTTTTGCTTCTCTCAGAGAAAAAATAGCATCTTCGGAAGCAAATCTAATATCACAGGCAGCAATTAAATCCAAACCTCCTCCAATGCAATGTTTTTGAATTACAGCAATGGAAGGTTTGTTGGATTGATAAACTGCGTTTATTCCACTCTGCATTTTTAATATTAAATTATAAAATTTTTTCCTATCATCTGCGGAGTTTTCTTTTAGATGAGCTTCAAATTGAGTAGTAAAGCCAACAACATCAAGTCCCGTGGAAAATGATTTTCCTCTAGCCGCAACGACAAAGGCTCGAATGTTTTTATTTTCATTGATATCCTGAATCACATCGGGCAACTCCATCCAAAAGTCCCAGGACATGGCATTTCTAGTCTCTGGTTTGTTTAAATAAATGATGGCGATTGCATCCATAATCTCTATTTCAAAAAAGTTGTATTTTCTCATATTTTTCCTATTTATCTAATATTATATCTTATTTATGTTTAAAATTTAAAATTCTATAACTTAATTATTAAATTAAATATATTGATTGAATTTATTGAGAATTCAAATTTTAATATTTTCTATAGAATGTCTTAGGTTAGCTCTTTTTTAAAAAAAAGCAATTTATTTTTATTTCAACTAGCGGATCTTTTGAGACATAAATTGCTAATCATTTTTTTAGAAAGCTCGATGTATAAAATGAAAAGGTGTGTGGTTAGATTTATATTTAAATAATTTACCATCTTAGTGATCATCAAATAAGATTATAAAGGGATTTATGGGACAATCTCCAATTTTTACAGATTCTGTTTTGAGTCAACTGTATAGCTTTCTGGCCTATCTCTTTCCATTTTTAGGGAGTGTAGCTTTTACATTATTTTTGAGAAAAATGGATAGATTCAATAGTTTATTAAATCAGATTCATATTCAAAAACAAGCATTACGTTCCACAGAAGAAGAACTAGAAGATGTTAGGAGTGAGCTACATTCTTTAGTAAGTACTTTTGAATTAACTTTAGATGATAAGATGGAGGAAGTGGTAATAAGTTTTCAGAAAAAGTACAATGATTTGAATTCGCTAATGGATCAACAGACTGAAAAAATAGATAAATCATTAAACTTTATATATGAAAATAGTAAGGATAAGCTAAAGAGAGAAACAGAAATTTTAATTCAAAGTTCAGTTGATAAAGTAAATGCAATCTCCGGTAAGATTGATAATTTTCAATATTTAATGAATGACAAACAATCTTTTATTGATGAAAGATTTACAACTTTTAAGGAACTTTCTAACTCAGCAATCCATAAATTTGAAAAATTTGATACAGTATTGAGTGATAGGGTAGAAGATTCTATAAAGAATGTAGACCAACGTGTTACAAATTATTCTAAAAAATTCCAAGAAAAATTAGATATTTTAAAAAATGAAGCTGAAGAACTCTTATCCGTACTTTCAAAAGATATGAAACAGGAAATAAAAGATATAAAAGAAGAGACCGAACAGGCTCATAATAAATATCTAGAACACGAGTCGGATCTATTAAAAAATTTAGATTCCAAGAGATCAAAATTATTTGAAGATTTTAATGAACATACAAAAGAAGCGGAACGAAGTTTAGATTCAAAGTTAAGTAGATTAAAGAATAATACAGAAATAATATCGGAAAAAATCAATGGTCTAGATGTAAGACTTGAAGAAAAACTTGAATACATAGGAAGAGTCTTAAATGAGAAATTATCAACTCATGATAAGAAATTTCAGGATAGATACGATAGTATAATTGAACAAACGAATGAAACAAGAGATTCTTTTTTAAAAGGATTAAAATCTGAATTAGAGATAGTAAGAAACAATATTGATGAAATAAAATATGATGTCGTTTCCAAAAGAGATGATATCATTCAAGAGACAAAAAGAAAAACCCAGGAACTTGAGTATTCCATAAATCAATTTATAACAAAATATTTAGATGATGAAAATAAAATATTAAAACAAACTGATCAAAAAAAAGCTGAACTTCAAAAAGAAATCAAATCTTTTGAAGAAACTCTCACCAATTCGAAAGATAAGATCAAAGAAGAAATGGATAATAATCTTATTAGTATTCGTGAGAAAATTAACACTCTCGGAGAAGATACTTTCTATAAAATTAAAGCCGTAAATGAACATTTTGAAAATTTAAAACTTGCCTTGAATGAAAGTGCAAAAGAAGTAATTGAACAAGTTGAAGTTGATGCTTTAAAAATTACAGATAAAATGGAAAAAGAAATACTAAAAGTAGATACAAAATTAGATTTTTATGCAAAAGAATGGGAAACCGAATTAGATAATTTAAAAAATAATTATCACAAAGAAGTTGATAAAATTGAAAATAATTTAAATAATATTCAATTTGATGGAGAAGAAATTTTAGATACCATTAAATTGGAACATGCTCAAGCTAAACTTGAATTGGAATCTTTGTATAACAAATACAATGAAAAATTAGGAGATAAAACAGAATCTATAACAGATGAAATACTAAATAAAATAAAGAATTCAATAGATGATGTAAATACACTTGTAAATTCGTTACAAAAATCAGGAATGCAGGTTTACGAAAAACAAGAATCAATGCTTGTTGAGTTTGGTGAAAAAGTAGTCAAATCAGTTGAAGCTAAATTAGAAAAAGCTAAATATAAATCAGAAGAAGTATTAGATAGTATTACCAAAGAAGGTAATAATTTATTAGAAAAACAGGAAGAAAAAATAGATAAATTTAACTCTACATTAGATGAAAGAATTTCTAGACAGCTTACAATTTTAATAGATAGAGGTCAACTTCAACTTGATGCACTAGAAACAAGAATTGCAAGTTATGTTCAGGATGTGAAGGCAAATATTGAAAGTAATATCAAAACTGCAAGGGAAGACAGTGAAAGACAAATTTCTAATTTTAATTCACAAATCATTAAAAGCTATAAAGAAATTGAAAATGCTAATACACAATTTTTAGATGCAAATAGAAAAGAGTTTTCAAGAACTAAAGAAGAATTTATTTCTATGAAAAATGGTATTGAAATTGAAATAAATAGAGTTAATGAATTAAAAAATAATTTATATACATTCTTATCAGATGAATCCTTAAAGTTACAAAGCCAAAAAATTAAATCTGAAGAAGTTAGTGATAATCTCAATCGGACAAACAAATCATTAGAAATAATTAACAAAAAAACAGAAGAGATGAAAGATAGAATTAATCTACTCGGTTCTGTAGATGAGAAAATTAAAAAAATAAATGAGATACAGAAAGACTTTGATAACAAAGCTCAAAATCTTGAAAACGTAAATATAAAAATTAAGAACATCACAGAGTCTCTTCTTATAGTTGAAAGTAATGAAGCCGATGCGACATACAAACTTCATGAAATTTTAGATGAACTTGAAATAATGCAGAAAAAAGAAAAAGAATTAAATTCAACAATTCAAAATATTGAGCTTAAGACAGCCTTCCTTCAGGGTAGGGACATGGATATTAAATCTATAGAATCTAAGTTTGATAAAGTTGAAAACTTGATGATGGATCTTTCTGCAAGACACAAGCAAATAGCTACACTCCAAAATAGATTGGAATCCTTAAAGAATGAGACTGAATCTATGAAAACTAATTTGGAAGAATTATTGGATTTAGCTGATGACAGATTTGAAAAATTAACAGACTTTCTATCTGTTGTTGATACAGTAACTTCTCCTTATTCACAAACGTCAAAATCTTCAAATAAAGGAGATTCTGAATCCATGAAAAAAAAGAAAGCAACAGTAATACAATTACATGAAAACTATAACTGGGATGCAGATGCAATTGCCTCAAAACTCAATTTAGAAAAGTCTTTGGTTGAAACAATAATTAACTCAAAAAAATAATGATAATATAACCCCTACTTTCTAAAATAGGGGTTATGATTTTATTTATGCTTATCTAGTTCTCTCTTTTTATTTTCCTCTACTCTAGCTCTAGCCATTTCTTTTATCTTTTGATAAAACTCAGGGTAATCCTTTATAACCTCATCAAAGCTGGCTTTCTCTAATGAGTATAAATCACAGTAATCAATTGCCCTAATTGTAGCACTTCTAGGTGTAGAGTCAACTAAAGCAATTTCACCAAAGTAGGCACCAACTCCTAAAGTTGCTATATTATCCCCAGTTTCATCATTTACAACCTCTACTTTACCACTGCTAATGAAGTACAAACAATCACCTCTTTCACCTTTTTTGATTATATAATCCTTAGGCGTAAAAATAACCGGTTTTAATCTTATTACAAAGTCTGCAATCATAGAATCACTTGCCCCTGCAAATAGGGGTATTTTCTCAAAAATTCCTGCGTTGAGATACAATGAAATTTTCATCCTTAACGATGCCGGTAATTCATTCATTATCTCGGACTCATCATACCCCTTTTTATTTTCCCAAACATAAGTATAATACTGATAAATATTTTCTTGAAGACTAGCAGGTAAATTTCTGTACTTCAGAAATGTATTTATCCTTTCCATTTTCTCTGTGAATACAGTTCTAGCATAATCAATATTAGCTAAAAGGTTTGCAATGTTACCGATGATATAACCATACATACCAGCACCAACAATCATGATAACCATTGTATAAATTTTCTGAAGATCAGTTTTAGGAGTGATGTCCCCATAACCTATAGTTGTGAGTGTAGTAAGAGTCCAATAGAGAGAATTTATGTATGTACTGACCTGAGTTTCTCCTTCAGGTATTTCATTTAAGACTGTCCACATCAGAGCAATCCAATGTGCTCCCAATGAACTGATGTACATTAAAGTTAAAATTCTTCTCTGACCCTGTCCCTGAAATTCATTTCGATTTAATTGTTTTGAAATATGAAAGATCTTAAAAATTCTTATTAATCTAACAATTCTTAATAATTTTAAAAATTCATAGTTATCATTTATATAATCAAATTCTAATAAGATTTCAAAGGGTACTGCAGATAATAAATCTATTATAAACCATGATTTCAAATATTTAGTAAAATCATCTTTTTTCTTACTTTGTTTGGATTTCAATATAGAAATACCTAAATCAAAGAAGAATACTAAGTTTACGAAAATATTGATAAAAAATAAAGATTTTAAATCATAATCAAATACTAAAGCTAATGGGATTTCTATAGCGGAGTATGTTAAAAAAAGTAATAATAACATACTCCAATAAGGTAGAATTGTTTCTAACTTAATTTTATTCATTACACACTTGCTCCTGCCACTTAATGCAAGGCTTTTATGAACTTACTTATTAACCACAAAATTTCTTTATGATATAGGATTATAGAATACATTTTCTTAAAAAATAAGAAAATAGGTAGCAACCATAAACGGTTTCCCTCGACCTTATGGAAATTCGACGGGAGAGTCTTGTCGTCAACTTCGTCTATAACCCAAACCCGTTTATTTTGAATATAAAATATCGATAATTACTAAAATATATAATAATTATAAATAAATTTAAGTCATTTTCTCACTAATTAGTAAATTTATTTCCCTCTAATTATTTATAAATAACAAGAACGAGAAGTAAAAATAAATGATATAAAAAAATTAATTTTGTTAGTAAAATTGTCAATAAAAATATAAATTATAAAAAATGCTCTCAAATAAATATTTTAAAGTCAAAAAATATGGTTTATTCAAAGAAATATATGATTATTTTAAAGTTTTTAACTTCTTAATAAGAATCAATAAAAATGAAATTCCTCCCAAAATGCACACAATTAGGGAGCTTGTTGGAAAATAAATTAATTCTCCCTGAAATTCAAAACCTATTAAGGAAATAAAAAATCCTAAAAATGAGGATAGTAAACTTAAAAATACACTAAATATAAATATGCCCTTCATGCTTCTAAATAGGAAAAGTCCTGTGAATCCGGGAATTAAGATTTGAGCTGAGCTATAAAATGAACCCAATAAGTGAACCGATACAGATAGACTTATAATCACTATAATTAGAAAAATTAAATCGATTTTAGAGGAATGATTTCTAACGAGATACTCATCCTGATCGAATGAATAAAATAATATTTTTTTATAAAAATATATAAATACTAAAAAAGAAAGTACACATAATAAAAATGATACAGAGAAAACTTCTATTTCACTTGTAAGTATATCTCCAAAGTATGCATTCAATAGATGATTCTTAACAGATCCACCCATAGATAAAATTAATTGTGATGTAGCACCAAATAGAACAAAAAGTACTCCTAAGAGTGTATCAGTTTTTTGACTTTTAGAGGATAAATAAAGTAGGGGAGTCATTAAAAATAAAGATAGAAGTAATACAGAATATTCTCCATGTACTCCAAAGAATAAAATAAATGCATAGGAAGTAGTTGCAATCTGAGAAAGTGTTATACAAAAAAAAGCCATATTTCTAAGTACAAGTATAACTCCCAAACAAGATAATATTACTCCTAGAAGAGATCCTAAAAATATTTTCGGTAAAAATATATCTAGTGAATTAAAAAGACTTTCCAAACTTTCCTTCCTTCAAAAATCCTTCATCTGTCACCAAAAGTTTTGTAAAATGATCCATCCACTCTTCTTCTAAATTATGGGTAATAATTAATAGAGATATACTAGATGTATTTACTTTATCCATAAATATTTTAAAAACTAATTCCCTAGCTTTCCAATCCAATGCATCTAATGGTTCATCTAATATAATTAAATCTGAGTTTCCTATTAAGGATCGAGCTAATAAAACCTTCTGTATTTGACCACCACTGCATTCTCTTAATAAATTTTTAAGAATAGAATTTATACCCAATTTATCTAAAATTTCTAATTGTGAATCATTGAATTTTATTTTTTTGAAAAATACCGAATTTAACTCCATGGGAAGTTTTAAAATTTCTTCCACACTCAATGGATATGATAAATTGATTTTTTTTAATTGTGGTACCAAACTTATTTTAAAATTATTTTTTGTCTGTAATTTTCCACTCAAAGGTTTTTGTAAATTACTAATTGTTCTTATTAAAGTTGATTTTCCCGAACCATTCTTTCCGGTTATTGCTATAATTTCTTTGGATTTAACTGTTAAATTGATATTTTTTAAAATTGGAGAATCGGAGGAATAGCCTACATTTAAGTTTTCTAAAGAAAACAAAATATCACTCATTTTTGCTCTAAGGCTTCTCGTATTAGTTTTAGGCTTTCTGTAATACATTGCTCATATGTTTTTATATTATCACTAGCTCCTATTGATTCAGGTAAAATTATTATTTTACTTCCGGGAACTTTTGAAGATACAAATTGAGCATAAGAAAGATTATGATAGGGACTAATTAATATTACTTTAATATTTTGAGATATCATGCTTGTTATCACCTGTTCTAAATATCTACTAGATGGAGGAACCCCCGGACGTTCCTCTAATGTTAAATTAGCGGTAAATTTAAATCTATTGGCTAAATAAACAAACTGATCATGAAAAACTGCTACCCTAGAATTAAAGTACGGTTCAAATTTTTTAGTCTCTTCTTTTACCAATCCTATCATTCTACTTTTAAATTCTTTATAATTTTCTTCATAAAAATTAGAATTTACTGGATCAACTCTTTTTAAGGAAGCAACAACATTTGTTGACATTTGTATCACGTTTACAGGATCCAACCAATAATGGGGATTTCCATATATATGCATATCTCCCATAGATCTGTCTACCATCATTGTAGGCTCTCCTAATACTTTAATACCTACTGATGTATCACAATAACCACTCTGTCCCTTTTGTATTTTCATGTTTCTAGATTGTTGTAATAGAATTGGCATCCATCCAACTTCTAAATCCAATCCAATTACACATATAATATCAGCATTATTCAATTTAACTAAAAAATCAGGTCGTGTCATTACAAAATGGGGATCATCAAATCCACGTATCATAGAATATACTTCTACATTATCTTTACCAATTTGCTCTGCAATATACTTGATATTTGTTGTAGTAGTTACAATGGATATCTTTGATTCTAATCGATTACTGAAAACAGAGATAATTAGTATACTTAGAAAAAGTAATGAACTATTTTTTAATTTCTTTAAAGATAACATTTTATAATTCCTCAATATGCATGTGCGGGATGTGAGCCCAATATAAACACTGTTTGAACATAGATTCTCTGATCAACCACATCTGTATTCTCTGATTTAGAATCATCTCTAATAAATCTTCTCTCTAAGGATCCCCTAAAATAGGCAAATTCGGATGTTTTTAAAGTCAGTTGGAGACTATTCGCTTCAATAAAATTTAATGCTTCGAGTCCTTGTTCGTTCTTGGAGTTTTTATCAGTAAAAAAATCATACCTGTATCCAATTGACCAAAGTTGATGAAATTTATAATCCAAAAAAGCATAGTACCCCCACTGTTTAGAATCAGCTGGTGTAGTGGACGTTAATTTTAAATAATCAATAGTGGTGGCAAATTTTTCTACACTCAACCAATATTCAGCCATAAATATAAATTCTCTTAAATTGGATCGATTCCATCTAACTGTAAAATCAGATCCATATAAATACCTTTCATTTTTATTATTTTGATCTGTTTCATATCTCACTCCAGAAAAACCAAATTGAGAACCAATATTATTACCAAAGTAATAAAAATTTTTCAAGTGAGTATAAAATAATGGATTATTTTTTTTAACACCCTCTGAGTGAGCATGACCCCATTTTTTACCATTTGTAGATCCAATCACTAATTCTTGGGTTATAAAACTCCAGGGCAATAGTATACTCATTTCTGCACCAGTATCAAAGGCTGATTCCCAACCTATTAACTTTTCATGTACAATCGGAGTTTTGGTAAATGGTCTATCGTGAGCATGGATGCGATTTATTCTTCCGATGTCCAAAAACATTGTTCCCGCTTTAAGTGATACGTTGTATGGCAGAAATGGTAGTTGAACCCATGCCTCGTGTACTTCAAAAAAATATTCTCCATTTTCACTATGAGCTGCGGCTAAAAAGTTTCCCTTTAACCATTGATCCACAGAACCGGAAAATCCAAATTCAGCAGTTCGTACGTCAAGTTTATTACTGGTTGTTTTGGGTTTGTTTTTGTCATACTCACCTACAATATCCACAGCTACCGAAACATCCATCATAAGATTCTGCGCAGAGCGATTGAGTTGATTATTTAACTGAACAGGTGAGTTTGTTCCTCTCGAATCTTGGGAGGCTTTTTTTTTGGAATCCTGATCTTCAAGCTCTTCTTCCAATTCTTTTTCCCAATCTTCTTTTTTAGGATTGGCAGGCTTAATTGAATTAGGAGTTATAGCCTGAGCAATTTGATTTTTAATTTCAGGATTATATTCCTGTGCCATGTAAAGAATACCGATAAACGGGATTACAAAAATAAATAAAAAGTAAAAAAAATTTATTTTTGTAATCAATAAAAACTTGAATTTCTTAAATTTCACTTTTTTTAGAAATTTTGAAGGGAACCTGCCGTACCCAACTCACCATTTGATACTATAATTTTTGATAATATAACATTATTTAAAGTAAAACCTATTTTTCTATCGGATATGCTTCCAACCACATTTTCCTGATCAAAAGTATAAGTTCCCCGGTTTGTGACAAGAGAACATGCTCCATCCCATCCAAAGATATGTGAACCGGATCCCTCTTGGTGAACTTCCAAACATAGAGATTTTGATACTCCTACAGTACTTGAAGGACTACTTCCTGTCCCAAATGAAGTCGGTGTCCCGGAAGTAGGTATATATTTAACATCACTAGGAGAAATCCTAAACCCAGGTCCTGTGAGTTCTGTTCCAGTTCCGGAACCCATTGCAATTATATCAAGGTATGAAGTGGATGAATTTAATATATAAGTTACCTCAATATTTACCTTAAATGCTGAAGAACCATAAGTTCCTGTACTTCCTAATTTACTGCTTGTCGAAGATCCACTTAATCCACTCGTAATATTGGAAACAGTAAATCCTGATAGGGCCGAGGGGTTGTTACAATTGGTAAAATCAAATTGGGTCCTTGTGGTGCTGCCAATTGAAGCTACAGTCGTAGCAATTGTTCCACAACCATTGATTATAGATAAAGCTCCTAAGGCTGAGGAATTGTCAGATTTTTGTTTTTCAGCACATGAAAAATCAAAAAATGCTATTGATAAAATTAGAATTAGTATATTTATTTTCATTCATTTCTCCTAAATGCAACTTTGTGTCATTATAAAATTTCCCTTTCTAAATGCAACTAAATATTATTTAAGAAAGAAATTAAATAATTGTTTGAATTCAGATAATTTTAAAAATCTGAAGTTTACCATTTCTAAGGTGAAGATTTATTAAATATCTATATTTGGAATTGAATTCAGAATATACATATTAGAATATAAACTTATTAGGGGAATTAATTATGGCTTTTTTTGTTTCGGGAACTGATACCAACATCGGAAAAACACTTTTTTCAATGGCTTTTATGTATAAATATGGTATTAAAAATGATTTTTTTTATATGAAACCTTTTCAATCGGGTGATATGGAAGAAAATGACTCTGATAGAGTTAAATCTTTAGTAGACCAAAAAAATAAAATACACGATCCACTCTATACCTTTACATACCCTGCCTCTCCACACTACGCCGCAACCTTAGAAAAAACCAAAATTGATTTAAAAATGGTAAATCAATTTTTTAAAGACAATCAGGATAAAAAAATATTGATAGAGGGATCCGGTGGACTTTTAGTTCCAATCACCGAAAATTTATTATATATCGATATAATAAAAAAATATAATATATCTACAATTCTAGTTTGTAAATCAGGTCTCGGAACTGTTAATCATACTTTATTATCTATCGAAGCACTAAAAAAGAGGAAAATAAATATTCTCGGCTACTATGCTTTCGGAAAGAAGGATACTTTAGGTATGGATAATATGATTTATATTGAAAGATATTCGGGTGAAAAGTTTTTAGGATTCACCGAAATACCAGAATTTTTTGATAAGGATTACTTAAGAGATTTTTTCACCGATAATTTTAACTTATCAGAAGAATTTATTAAAAATTTAAAATGATCTGGTATCCTTATACCCCTCAAAAAGGGTACAAAGAACCAATCCTGATAAAAAGAGCTACAAGAGAATTTTTATACGATGAAAATGATATTGAATACATTGATGCAGTTTCATCATGGTGGATTAGTATTCATGGACACAATCATCCTGAGATAATAAAATCCGTAAAACAAGAAATAGAAAAATTAGACCAGGTCTTACTTGCCGGTTTTACAAATACTAAAGCTCTTGAGCTAGCAGAAAAATTAATTGAATTTTCAGAAAATAATTTTCATACAGTTTTTTATTCGGATAATGGATCTTGTGCGGTTGAGATCGCCATAAAAATTGCCTATCAATCATTTTATAATAAAAATATAAAAAAAAATATAATAATAAAATTTAGTGAATCGTACCATGGCGATACAATTGGGGCAATGTCTGTAGGGGGAAATTCTAAATTTAACTTACCCTTTAAAGATTTTTTTTTTCCAAGTAAAGAATTTCTTTCCCCTGATTGTTATAACTGTCCTGTAGGAAAAAAAAAGGAAAGATGCAAGGAAGAGTGTCTCGAAAAATTAGAAAATTATGTTATAAATAATCACTCAGAAATTTTTGCAATTATAATGGAGCCATTAATACAGGGTGCAAATGGCATGAAAATTTATAAGAAAGATGTTCTAAAAAAAATTGATTCTCTTTGCAAGAAATTTGATATCATCTTTATTTTAGACGAGGTATTTACTGGATTTGGGAGAACAGGAAGTAAATTTGCCTTTATGGAAGCGGATGTAAAACCTGATATTATTGCACTTGCCAAGGGTTTGAGTGGTGGAGTACTCCCGATAGCAGCAACTCTAATCAATAAAAAAATTTATGATAATTTTTTTTCAGAAAGAATAGAGGATACTTTTTTTCATGGTCATACAATGACTGGTAACCCTTCCGCCTGTTCAGCAGCCTTAGCTTCTATTGAGGTGTTTGAAAAGGAGAATAGAATTGAGGATATAAAAATTTTAGAATTTTATTTAAAAAAATATATTAAACAATTATATGAAAAATATCCTAATTTAATTCTCTCCCCGAGAGTTCTAGGAGCAGTTTGTGCATTTGAGCTTTCAGATTCCTTTAATCCAGGGGAATTTAAAAATCACCTTCTAGAAAAAAAAATAATAATAAGACCCTTAGGTAATACAATTTATATTGCACCACCCTATATTATTTCAAATGATTCATTGATTAAAATATTTCATTCTATTGATATAGTACTGAATGATTTTACTCTACTTTAAAAAACTCCATAGAAGAATTTAACTCTTTAGTTAATTTAGATAAATTATCTGAAATTTCTGCTAAACTTTGAGAATTTTCTGCTACTTTGGTAGTTTCATCACTGATAGCAAAGATACTATCAGTGATAAGTCTTATTGCTATTTTTTCCTCATTTGCCCCCTGATCTATTTCTGTACCAGTTTTTTGAAGATCATTGTAGCTTTTTTCAATTATAGAAAAGTTATTATCTTGAGATTCAATTTCTTCTTTTGCGCTATTTGTATTTTCATTAATTTTATTAATACGGGATACAACCTCCTGTAATGTGCTTACAGCCAATGTAACTGCATGGGAAGCGGATTGTACGGAATGATCTGTTTTTGATGTTAAGTCCTTGATTTGAGAAATACTCAAGGCTGTTCTTTGAGAAAGCTTAGAAATTTCATCAGCAACTACAGAGAATCCCTGTCCATGATCCCCAGCCCTTGCCGCTTCGATACTTGCATTTAAAGCTAATAGATTTGTTTGTTTAGATATTTCCTGAATTATGGAGGTAATTTTTACTATTTCTATACTTAAGTTTCGTATCTCATCCATAGATGAATTTGCCAAAGCTATTGTATCTTTACTCTTTTCTGCATTTTCATTTGATTTTTTAGCGATATCAGATAGTACATCAATTATTTTATATACTTTTTGATTAGAAGTTACAATATTTTGAAAAATCTTTCCTATTTCATATATATCCTTAGTTTCATTGGAGATAGAATTTGCAATACTTTCAAATGCAGATGAAATTTCATGAAGAGATGAGGAAGCCTCCTCAGAATTAGCCGCCTGATTAGTGGAAACTAAACTCAAAGTTTTTGCCATTTCATTTATTCTATGGTAAGAGATATTAGAGTCATGCACCAAGTTTTTAACAATTTTTATAAAATTGATTAAGACAATTTTAAATTGTTCAAGAGTATCGTTTAATTCTCCCATTTCATCTTTAGATTTATAGTCAAAATTTATGTTTAAATCGCCCTTTGACATGCTTTTTATCTTTTTTAGTGCATTTCTCAAAGGAATAACTATTGTATATATAGTTTTAATTTGTAGTACATAGGCTACAAAAGTAAATAATGTTACTATTAAGAGTGAGATAATTTGTTCAAGACGAAAACCATTGATCCTTGAATCTAAAAGTTCAATTTGTATTACAATTGATTTTTCATAAGCCTTCAAAAGTGAATCAATATAAATCTTCACTAGTTCCTTAAATTTATCATCTTGGGGAATGTTTTGATTGATTACAGTTTTTGAAAGATAATTATTAATTTCTTTCTGGGCATCTTGAATTGATTTGTAAGAATCATCAAGTTTAATTTTTAATTTAGAATTATATTTATAACTAGTATTAAGAGATATGTAAGTATCTTCTAAGATTTTTTCAGATTCAATTATTTCTATGTATAGTGATCTTTTTTCGTCTTCATTAATCACTTTTTTGTCATTCAATTTAAAAACAATTGTTTCTAAGTCCAATAAGTGATGAATCAAAGATGGAATTTTCATAAGAGTTAAATCCATAATATAATATGAATCTAAATCAGGATCTAATATTAAATTAGATGTATCACCAACTTTTGAGTTAAACTTTAAAATATCAATCAACAAATCATTTAATGAATTATCCGGGTACTCATTATAAATTAAAGAGGAAATACCTAATTTTAGATTATTATAATCATCTTTAGTATCTAAACTATTTTCATATTTATTATTTACTTTTTCTAATTCTTTTAAGGAGCTTTCTAAGGAATTTTTATTTTCATTGGCAATTTTTCTGGAAGCCTCTTTATCGGTTAATGATTTTTCTCTATTTATATCTAAATCTAAAATTGATAGACCTAATTTAATAAGTACTTTGTTATAATTTAACCCTTCAATTTCTTTGTTTCCGAAATTTATAGCTCTATTTTGCGTAATTAAAGTTAGGTAAAAGAGTGAAAATAAAGGAATGGAAAGTACTACAAGAGAGATAAATAAGCGTGTTTTTATTTTTGTTTCACTAAAAAAAAGATCTATAATTTTCATTTGTTATTTTCTTGAAAATGTATCATAAACATGATTAAATTTTCAACTCCCTCAATTGGCATTGCATTATATATAGAAGCCCTCAGTCCACCTGCATCTCTATGCCCGGGTAGTCCTACCAAATTATTTTTCAATGCTTCTTCATTGAAAACTTTTTCTAATTTAACATCATTCAAGCGAAATACAACATTCATTGTTGATCTTGCATTCTTTTCTACGGGTGCATTGTAAAACCCAGAATTATCAATAAAGTCATATAAAAGTTGGGCTTTTTTTTCATTGATAGCCTCTAATTTTTCGATTCCTCCCATTTTTATACACCACTCAAAAACAAGTCCGGCGATATAAATTGAATAAGTAGGGGGAGTATTATAAAGACTCTTATTCTTAAAATATACTTTATAATCCAATAATACAGGTATCGGTTTCTTTGGAAATTCCAGAAGATCCTTTCTTATTATTCCAACCGTAAGTCCCGAGGGACCAATATTTTTTTGAGCCCCTGCAAAAATAAAACCAAAGTCATTTACATTTATCTTTCTACTTAAAAGGTCAGAGGTCATATCGGCTATTAACGGAATATTACTTGCCCTAGGAAATTGAATAAATCTACTTCCATATATAGTATTATTTGAGGTAATATATATGTATTTATGATTTTTTAATAAACTTTCATCAAATACATTTGGAATATGGGTATAATTACTATCTTTTCCATCATAAAGGATTTCTGTTTTAAATCCTAATTTTGTAGCCTCCTCTTTTGCTTTTTTCGCCCAGACGCCAGTTAAGAAATAAGCACCCGATTCATTCTCAAGAAGAAAATTTTGAGGTATTGAGGAAAAATGTAGGGTTGCTCCCCCCGGAAAAAATGCGATTTCATAGTCATTTGATATATCTAATAATTTTCTTAAATTAAGTTCTGCTTTATCCAAAATATCTTGGAAATGATCCCCTCTATGGCTCATTTCCATTATACTCATTCCAGAATTCTGGTAGTTTAAGAATTCTTCCTTGGCAATTTCCATAACTTCTTTTGGAAGCATGGCTGGACCTGCATTAAAATTAAAAACATTTTTAATTTGAGACATATTGAAAGAATTTTACTCTGATAGTTTTTTTCAATAAGATTATCCCTAAAACTTCAATTCATTATAAAAATTTCAGGAATAACTTCTTAAACATACAATATGAACTAAATTCCTTTTTTCTCAAATTGCTTTTGAGAAATTAATTGTTTGAATTCCTATTCTAATAACAGAGAAAGGATATATATTTAAATTAGGATAATTATTATGTTACTCCAACAAAGAGACTCCACACTATATTTTAAAAATATTTTGAAATTTATCATACTTTCTTATTTTTTATCACTTTTTTCTATTTATTCCCAAGATATGCCCGCTATATTTGAGGGTGAAATTAAAGAATCAAAAAAAGTTAAATTTCAAAATAAAAACAATTTTAAGGCATCTGAAGAAAAACTTCTAAAAGATTTAAAAACTGGTGAATCCTTATCTGAATTTTCAAATTCCGGCTCCAAGGATAAAGCGGATGATATATCTATAAAAAGATATTTACCCGATGGAAAGAAAATGGGGGGTGATGTTATTACAATTGGTGAAAAATTTAAAGCGGGGCATATTCATACAATTAAAAGAATTGTTTCTTCTTACATACAAAAGTCATTTGATTATGATCTCAAAAATGCAGACATTTTAACGTATTACGTCCTTTACTACAATGTTATGCACAGAAAAAACCTAAAATATTTTAAGAATAAATATTCTAAAGTTTTACTAAATGATTTAACTCAAAAAAATATAGGAATATCAAAGAAATTCAATGAATGGGCAGGTAATACACAATTAATAATACCCTTATCAAAAAATATATTAAAAGATAAAAAAACAGACCTAACAATTTCTGAATTAGAACAGGCAGTTAACAAAGATTTAGATAAAAAAAAGAAAGGTACTGAAGTTAAATCAGAGTTAGGAAATTTAGTTAAAGAGAAAGTCACAGAAGAAAGAAAACTTCTTGAAGATAAAAAGAAAGAAGTTTCTGAAAAAGAAAAAGTCTTAACTAAAGCGGAAACAGAACAAATACAAAAAATGGAGGATCTGAAAAAAGATCCCGAACCTAATAAAGAAGAAATTAAAAAAGCGGAAGCTATCACAGATGATATAAAAAAAGAAAAAGATAAAATTTCCGAAGAGAAAAAAGAAATCCAGGAGAAAGATAAAGAATTAAGCAAAATAGAAAAAAAGATTGAGAAATCGAAAGAAGAGGCTAATAAGCAAGCTGAAAAAGCAAATGATAAATCTCCTGAAGGCAAAGACACTGAATCTAAAGATAAGACTCAAGCCAAAACCGAAGAAAGTAAAGGTACACCAGAAATAAAAAACTCACCTGAAAAGACTGCTGATAAAAAAGACACGCCTAAAGAGGATAAATTACCTCAGGATATAAAAAAGGAAGAGATTCCCAGTTTGGCACAAAAAGTGGATGAACTGAAGAAAAAAGAGGAAGACCCAAAAAAAGAGGAAGTCTTAGCTAAGGAAGATACAAAAAAAGATAAAGATAATCCTACTCCTGCAAAAGTGGCAGGTAAAGAAGAAAATCCAACAAAAGAAATTCCAAAAGATCTTTCAAGAGAGGCAACCAAAGAGGAAGTACAACCGGTAAAACCCCAGGATCCCAAGGTATTAGAGAAAGAAATTTCAGAAAAATCAAAACAAATTCAAGAAATTAGCAAAGAATTAACCGAGTTAAAGAAATCTGTCGAAGATAAACAACAGAAGAGCGACAACTTAATTGGTGAAAAAGTATTATTTCTTCAAGTAGTAAAATATGAAAATGATGGCCATTACACAAATGACTTATGGGTTTTAGATCCAGATGAAGAAGAGGGCTTATACAAAAGTCCATTTGAGAATATTTGTGGAAGGGATTTTAAGGTTTTAGAAACAGGAGTTTTAGTTGTGGGCTTTGAAGGTCAGGAGTCGGATAATACTTTTCATCATTTAGTATTACTGAATAAAGAAGATTTAACAGTTAAGAAAATTTCAAAAGAAAATATTTATTGGAGAACTCAGCTATTCTTGATGGATAAAAAGATTTATGGATTTGAAGTCGCAGAAGATAAAAAAATATATCTATCTAGATTTTCTGAAGATTTAGTTTTTGAAGCAAGAAGTTCAGAGCCTATGAATATTAATTCAGATATTACCTTCAATAAATCTAAAATTTTCGTAACATCTAAATTACAGGGTTCAACTTCAACAGCAATAATGATTTTAAATAAAGAAGACTTAAAAGTTTTAAAGAGTTTCAAACCAACTCCTAAAAGAATCTTAAAAAAATGATAAAAATATTTAGTATATATTTAATTATAATTCTAGGAACACTCAACTCTCAGGACAGAACGAGATTGGGTGAGTCGGAAATTAAACAGGCAAAGAAAGTTGAATTTCGAAATAGGGATAATTCCAAGGCAAACCCTGCAAGTATTGCAAAACAGGAAGAGACGGGAAGAATACTAGCTGAAAAAATTTCAGCAACACCGAACCGAAGAGTTAATTTTAATGGATATTCAATTAAAAGACTATCTAGCTCAGACTCAAAGTTTTTTGGTGCGGATATTATAATTATTGGTGGAGATGTAAGTCTAGGACATATTAACACATTACAAAGGATTTTATCAAGTTATATACAAGAAATTTTTAATTATAAACAATCATCTGCTGACACTATTTCCAAGTATGTACTGTACTACAACGCCATGCATAGAAGTGAAAAAAGTTATTTTCGGGACAAATACTCTCCAGAAGTTTTGGATACTCTAGATGTTGAAAAAATAGGTCTATCTGTATCATATAGAGATTGGCCTGGTTACACACAACTTATCCTTCCTTTAGAAATTAGTCAATATAGCAAAAAAGTTGAAATTCCTCTTATGGAATTAGAAAAAGAAGTGGATAAGGTGATTGAAACTAAGATTGGAGGCGATGGTGACAAGAAAAGAATGATTGAGATCATCAAAGAAACTAAAAAAGAAGAGCAAAAATTAGCAAAAATAATTGAAGAAAAAAAACTGGAAGAAAAAATTAATAATACAGGAGAAAAGAAAACAGTTCCTGTTGTAGATAAAAAATCTGAAAATGAAAATAAAAATGTAATACAAAAGAAAGAAGAGAAAATTACGGAGTCTATTAAAGAAGTAAAATCGGAAGCCAAAGAAGATAAGAAAGATGCACAGGTATCCTCTCCAAAATCAACCGAGAATCCTCCAGAAAAAAAAGAAAATCCACCTAAAGAAGAATCTGTAGTACAAAATACAGAACCTAAAAAAGAAGAAAAGCCAGCTCCACCTGAAGTAAAAAAACCTGACCCCGAAGTTGAAAAATTAAAAAAAGAAAACGAGGATTTGAAGGCAAAAGAAAAGGATAGAGAAGAGAAGAGCGAGAATGTTGTAGGGGATAAGATTTTATTTTTGAGAATGGTAAAGTATGAAGAAGATGGTCATTATACAAATGAATTATGGATGATAGATGGAAAAAATGAAGAAACAATTTATAGAAGTCCATATACCAATATTTGTGGAAAAGAATTTCATGTACTACCAAAAGGTGGAGTGGTCGTCATTGGTTTTGATGGAAACCGACCAACAGAGAGAATTCATAAATTAGTATTATTAGATGGGGATAAATTAACTCAAAAAATGGTAAGTAAGCAGGAAATATTTTATAGATCCCATTTGATTATAAAAGAAGATAAAATTTATGCTTTCGAAAAAGTCAAAGATCAGGTATTTTTTACAAGATTTAATAGTGATTTAACAGTAGATGCAAAAAGTTCTGAGCCAGTAAATACAAGTTCAGAAATTACATTTTTTAATGAAAAAATATTTTTAACAGGAAAACCATCCGAGACTGAAGAGACCGTAATACGAGTATTACAAAAATCTGACCTCAAAGTGACCAAAACGATTAAACCTTTAGAAAGAAAAAAATAAATGAATTCTAACATAATTTTAAGGAGTAAAATAAATGAATATAGGTAATATAAAATTTCAAGGTGGAATTTTATACATATTATTAAGTTTAGTAATAAGTATAACTACAATTGAATCACAAAAAGTTAGTGAAGATGAATTTAAATCTTCTAAAAGAGTTATATTTCAAAACAAGACTTATTCAAAAGCTCCTCCTTCACTTAGAACCTTTCATGAATCCATAGGTAAAAGGCTTTCTAAATCTCTATCTGAAAAGCCAAGTGAATCCCATTTCTATGATGGAGTAACATTAAATAGAATTGAACCTTTAAAGGATAAATTAGGAGGGGATATATTCTCTTTTGATGATTCAACGGATATTGGTCATATCAATACAATTCAAAGGATTCTTGCAGGGTATATACAGGTAGCTTATCAATACAAAGAAGAAGATGCATTGTTTTTGGCAAAATTTGTAATTTATTATAACGCAATTAACAGAAGAAAAATAGATTATATTAATAAAAAATATAACAATGAAATAAATAATGTTATAAATCCTAAAGATGTTGGAATTGCAAACTCATACAAGGATTGGCCAGGTCATACACAAATAATATTACCTATTGAAGGTAATGTTCTAAAAAAATTCAGTAAAGATCTAACACTTGATGAATTAAATGACAGAGTAAATCAAATAAAAGATACAAAAGCTACCCAAGTTGAAAAGAACAAATTAACAGAAATTATTGTAGAGAAATCAAAAGAAGAGAAAAAACTCTTAAAAGAAAAAAAAGAAGAGATAGCTAAAGAAGTTATCGTTTTAGAAAAGAAAAAGAAAGATCTAGAAGTTAAATTAAATGATATCGGAACAGATGTTACAAACAAAGAAGATTCAAAAAAACTAAAGCAAGAAAAAGCAGAAGTAGAAAAACAGATAGCAAAATTAGAAGATACGAAAACTAAAATAGAAGCGCAGGAAAATAAAACAGTCGCTACTCTAGAAAAAGTAGAAGAAGCAAAAGCAAATCCAGAAGTGCCTACTGAAAAAGTAGCTGAAACAAAAGTCGAAGCCCCAAAAGAGCCCAGTCCTGAAGTTGTTAAATTAGAAAAAGAACTCGAAAAAGTAAAAGAAGAATTAGCGGCAAAAACTGAAGAAAAATCCAAGAATGAATTTTCAGCAAACGTTGTAGATGGTAAAATTCCAATTGTTAAAATATTTCCTGATGGAAGTTGTGCCAATGAAATACACCTCTTAGATCCCAATCAAGATGATTTTGTTTATAAAGGGAGCTATACTCAAATCTGTGGTAAGACATTTAAAGATTTTGGATCAAGTTTATTAGTCATAGGATTAAAAGATTCTAAAGATAATATTAGATTAGTTCTACTTGATAAGAAAGAATTAAAACCATCCATGTTTAGTGAATCCGGAATTCATTCTAAGTCTCCTTTGGAAGTATTTGATAATTTTATATACGCAATTGAATTTGAAAATGGAAAGTATTATTTATCAAGATTTGATGGGAATTTAAAGCGTATGACAAGAAGTGATCAGGAAATTCTACCAGATTCAACTATTACAATATTTGGTAAAAAAGTATATATCAATGCAAGAGTTGAAGGTGGTTTTGTAGAAATAAGAGTATTTAATAAGGATGATTTAAAATTTATCAAGAAAACCCAAACTTAATTGGGTTATTCTGATAGAAACTGATCAATCTTTTCACTAATATCTGTATTGGAAGGATTTTCTTTTAGGAAGTCCTTCAAAAACTTAATAGCCTTATCCTTTTGATTCATAGAAGAATGCCATAGATCTGCTAGCTCAAGCACCGGTCTTGGATTCAGTGGATCTTTTCTTCTTAAATTGAGATAAATATCTTGAGATTTTTCAAAGTCACCCATCAATTGCAGAGTGGATGCCTTACCTAATAATGCATAATAATCATCATTGGTATTTAGAATTTTATTGAAACATTCCAGAGCTTTCTCATATTCTCCCATACCCCTCAAGCTATCTGCGTAACGATTTATGATTAATTTGTTATTGGGATCAAATCCTAAAATACTTTCCCAATATACTATAGCTTTTTTGAATTCTTTCTTTCCCCGGTAGGATTCTGCAAGTCCATAGAGTGCAAAGAAATTTTGTTTATCAATGGACTTGGCTTTTTCATAGTATTCAATTGCTTTATCAAAATCTTTTATTTTTCTATAGCTATTACCAATCTCTGTTAAAATTTTTATATTCTCGGGTTGTATGGAAACTAATTTTTCCCACCATTTAATAGCATCTTGGTATCTCTGGCACGCAAAATAAAGGTGACCGATACCAACTATAACGTATTGGTCACTAGGATTGATTTGTAGTGCTGACATGTAATAAATTTCTGATTCTTTAAAATTCTTTAATTTTCTGTGTGCATCCGCAACTCGGCTTAAGATAGAAGCATCTGACATGGTTATATGTCTATATTCTTCTGCAATTTGGATGACAGTTCCCAATTGCTTAAGATCTCTATAACAATTCATTAGACCCATGATGGAAAACTTATTAGCAGGATCTAGCTCTAGGCATTTTTTATAATATTTAGTTGCTTCATCGTAACTATTAGTTTTGTATAGCAAGTCTCCCATTCCTACAAGACCATATGTATTGGCAGGATCGAGTGTTAAAAGTTCAGCAAATTTTTCTTTAGCATCTTTGAATTTTCTGGAGTCTATTAATTTATAGGCTTCTTTAGCCATATTCTTAATTTTGGAAAATTGTAATTCTTCGACCTCTTTTTTATCATTGGTCGTTTCGAGTTCACTCATATTGTCAAAGTAAAATCATTTAGAAATTGGTCAAATTTTCTAAATTCCAAATATTCCAAAATTAAATTAAAAAGGGGGCTTTTTAAAAAAAAAGGATGATTTTAAATGATTTTATATAGTTTTTGAACATGACTAGAAGAAACTTTTTTTTATAAAGTGGGGAAAAAAAATTGCTTACCCTCAATTCTGGATATAAGAAAGATACCCTTAGGGATTTTAGAAAGCTAGTAAAGGTTGGAAATGATGAGTAAAGAGAGAGAGATTTCAGGTTCACAACTTTTGATTGAATTATTGGAATCAAAAGGGGTAGATATCTGCTTTGGATATCCCGGAGGGGCTATCCTTCCATTTTATGATGAATTATATAAAAGTAAAATCAAACACATACTTGTAAGACATGAACAGGGTGCAGTTCACATGGCAGAAGGATATGCAAGAGCAACAGGAAAAATTGGTGTTTGTATTGCTACATCAGGTCCCGGTGCTACTAATCTTGTAACTGGACTTACAGACGCCAAATTAGATTCCATTCCTGTGATGGCTATAACCGGACAGGTTTCTACTTCTGCTATTGGAACAGATGCATTCCAAGAGGCTGATATATTTGGAATTACAATTCCCATTACAAAATACAATGCTTTGGTAAAATCATCAGATGAATTAGCCAGAACTTTTGAAGAGGCTTATAAGATTTCTATGGGAGGTAGACCCGGTCCAGTTTTGATTGACTTTCCTAAAGATGTTCAGGTTCAAAAAACAAAAAAGTTAAAAGCAGAAAAATTAAAAATAGCAGTTCATCATTATGAAAAGCCCGAAGTGAAAGGTGATTTACAAGCATTTGCCAATGCAATAAATAATGCCAAAAAACCACTCCTTTATGTTGGAGGGGGAGCTATTAATAGTAAGGCGGCTAGAGAAATATTTCAATTAGCAGAAAAAGCTAATATTCCAGTAACCACAACCTTAATGGGAATTGGGGCTTTTCCAGGAACACATAAATTATCATTGGGAATGTTAGGAATGCATGGAACTGCCTATGCAAACAAAGCAGTTATTGAATGTGATTACATTTTGAATCTTGGAGCAAGATTTGATGATAGGGTAGCTAAAATAGGTGAATTTGCCCAAAGTGCAGTGAGAGCTCATATAGATATTGATTCGAGTGAGTTTAATAAAAGAGTAGGTGTAGATTATTTATTGCACGGTGACTTAAAAGATGTCTTACAAAAATTAATTCCCCTAGTTATGCCTAACGAACATAAAGAATGGAACGAGCATTTAAATAGAATAAAAAAGGATCATCCCTTAGATTTTGATGGATCAGGAAAAAATATTAAACCCCAAGAGTTCATAGATCGTTTATATAAAAGAACCAAAGGAGAGGCTATTATTAGTACTGATGTAGGACAACATCAAATGTGGGCGGCGCAGTACTACCTTTTTGACCAACCCAATAATTGGTTGACATCGGGTGGGTTGGGAACAATGGGGTACGGATTGCCAGCGGCAATTGGTGCAAAATTTGGAAGACCTGATAAAACAGTAATTTGTATCTCAGGTGATGGCTCTATTCAAATGAATATTCAAGAGTTAGCTACTATTCGTATGTATAACTTGGGTGTAAAAGTAATAGTTTTTAATAATAATTTTCTCGGAATGGTAAGACAATGGCAAGAACTTTTTTATGAAGAAAGATTTTCCCATTCTGAATGGAATTATAATCCTGATTTTGTAAAACTTGCTAATGCATATGAAATTCCAGCTATGAAAGTTACTCAAAAAGATGAAATTGATATGGCTCTGGATTTTTTCTTAAAGGATGATAAAGCATCGTTTTTGGAAGTTTTAGTTCCTGCTGAAGAAAAAGTTTTTCCTATGATTCCTGCAGGTTTAAGCCAAAAAGATATGATTGAATTTAAAGATTTAGCAGGATTAAAAGTAAAATGAAATACACATTAAGTATATTAGTAAATAATCATCCTGGGGTTATGAGTCATGTTTCAGGCCTATTTACCAGAAGAGGTTATAATATAGATTCAATAGCTGTGGGAGTTACTGAAAATCCTGAAATTTCTTGTATGACGATTGTTGTTAGGGGAGATGATAATATTGTAAATCAAGTAATGAATCAATTACTAAAACTCCCAGATGTACTACGTGTCAAGGATCTTCATTTTTTAGAGTCTGTAACAAGAGAGTTAATTTTATTAAATGTGAAAGTTGATGATTCAATTAGAATGGAAGTGATTTCTATTTGTGAAGTGTTTTCAGCAAAAATTATAGATGTTACTAAAGATTCTCTAGTGATTGAATATGCTGGTAATTCTAGACAGGTAAATGCTTTAATTTCAATGATCAAAAAATTTGAAATTATTGAAATGGCTAGAACAGGATCAATAGCACTTTCCGTGCAAAGCTCTGACTAAAATGAATAGTAGAATTTTCAAAAGTAATAATATATATTTTTTTTTAATATTATTACTTTTTATGTTTTGTACGAATGTAAACACACCCACCACAAAAATAATTCCACCACAAATACCAATGAATGTTAGTTTTGCTGGGGAAAGGGTTCCTCTAGAGGATCCTGAAGTTAAAGAAAGACTTGATAGGGAATTAATTATTAATCAAAATTATCATTCGTCTACCATTCTTATTTATAAAACTTTGGGGAGGTATAAAACCTTCATTCAAAATATATTAAAAGAGAATGAAGTTCCTGAAGATTTTTTTTATTTGGCAGTTGCCGAAAGTGCACTCAACCCTAATGCAAATTCACCAGCAGGTGCAAATGGCTTATGGCAGTTTCTCCAACAGACGGGAGAAATGTATGGCTTGGAAGTCAGTAATTATGTGGATGAAAGGAGAAATCTAACTAAATCAACAAGAGCAGCTTGTAAATATTTAAAAGATTCTTATAAAGACTTTGGTTCATGGACTCTGGCCGCGGCTGCATACAATCGTGGAAATAAAGGAATGAAGGATGCAATTATTGCTCAAAAAGAAAATGATTATTATAAATTATATCTAAACTCAGAAACTTACAGGTATATTTTTAGAATTATAGCATTAAAAATAATTTTAAATAATCCTGAAGATTATAATTTTAAATTATCCGAAGATGACTTCTACCCCCAATATAAATTTAAATCTGTAATGGTATCACAAAATATCGAAAGTATCCCCGATT
>CANGZW010000042.1 GCA_947458405.1 Leptospiraceae bacterium | reverse complement strand
ATATATGTATCGAGATTTTATTTGGATAGAATTATTACTTATAATTTCAATATATATGTTCTTAAATTTAATCAAAAAAAAATATACTAAATATTTTTATATTATTATTTCTTTAACTATAATCAATTCAAATATAAGCCAGGATCTACAACTTAAATCTGCACTAGAATCGCAGGTAAATTTATATGGCTATAATAAGAAAAGACATTTAGAAACTGTTTATGGAGATGTTTTAAACTTTAACCAAATAATAAAATTAAAATATCCAAATGAAGATTCAATGAACAATATCATTAAAGAATTTGATAAAATACAAGAGCATATTGATGTTGCTTATTCTATTGTAAAAATATTTCCATTATCAGTTAAAAACATCGGAGTTGTAAACAAACAACTCATGTTAAATAATAATGAAATACATTTTTATAATTTTCCCAAATTCTTAGAAGGATTTACTCTTATTCAAATTCCCCATGAAATAAATAAAAGTTTCAGATTTAATTCCGATTTAGTTAGAAAAAATAAGGATATTGCTGGCAAAATATATTTAGACTCTTCAGGAGTACTTCCCTTGATGTATAGATGGAATTTAGATATATTTATTTTATCAAAATATCCATTAAATTTTAAGAATAAAAATGGATCAATTTTACTTATGAATGAAAAAGTTCAAATCGAAGATAAAAATTTTAAATTATATGATTATAATTTATATAAAGTAAATGAATATACTGAAATTTCTAAGGAAGAGTTAATGAATAACTCTATTTATATTTTAGGAAAAAATAATTATTTCATTGGATCTGATAATTTTTAATTATTATTTTAAATCATATCTCATAATAAATTTACCAAATTATAACTAACAAACCAAATCAATGAATAAAACAAACCTTAAGTTATCAATTATTACTGTAACTTTAAATAATAAAAATGGATTAAAAAAAACTTTAGATTCTATCCAAAATCAAATCTTTAAAGATTACGAAGTTATTGTAATTGATGGGAAATCAACAGATGGAACAATAGATTACTTAAAAAAATTCTCAGATATATTTTATTTATCTGAAAAAGATTCAGGAATCTATAACGCAATGAACAAAGGAATTTCTTATGCAAAAGGAGAATATATAAATTTCTTAAATTCCGGTGATTCCTATTTTTCAGAAAGTACTTTACTTAATATATTTAACATGAATCCAAGTGAGGATCTTTTATATGGAGATGCAATTATCTCAGGGGTGGAAAATAAAATTAAGAAAATTAAACCTTTAGATTTATTATTTCTAAGAGATGATACAATTTGTCATCAATCTCAATTTATTAAAACAGATTTAATAAAGAAATACAATGGGTTTAACGAAAAATTTAAAATAGGTGCAGATCATGACTTATTAGTTAGGTTAGTCGTAAAACACAACCATAACTTTCAATATTTTCCAATTCCAATCGTTATTTATGATGATTCTGGTTTTAGTAGTACTCATCAATCTGGAATACAATTGCAAAATGAAAGAATCCAATCCTATATTGAAAATTTTTCTGAGTTACAAAAAAATACCTTAAAAATAATAGAAAATTATCAAGAAGAGAAGAAAATTCATTTTCTTAAAAATCCTTTTTATCACTTACTTCTCAGATATTTTAGATTAATTAAATCAAAAATTGCTTAATGATAGGTTCAAATATAAATTTAGGAATCAATAATATTTTTTAATAATTAAATATAAATATTAAATTTATATTCTGAGATTATAGGTGCTAAAAGTTATGATTTGCAAGTCAATTTAAGTGGGATTTTTGAATAATATTTTACAATAATTATGAACCCTAATAAAATAAAAATATTTATAATATCATATAACAGGTTTATCTATTTAAAAAAGTTAGTAGATTTTTTAATACTAAGAGACAATTCAGAAATAATAATTGTTGATAATAACTCAACATATCCTCCCTTGATTAAGTATTTAGAAAGTTTACCCTTAAGAGTAATAAGAATGAAGGAAAATATTGGACATTTAGTTGTATGGAAATGTGGATTATTTGATGATATATTAAACAATGAATATTATATAGTCTCTGATTCAGACGTTCTCCCTGATTCAAATACTCCTAATGATTTTATTAATCATTTTTATGAAATCTTGCAAAGATATCCTAATATAACAAAAGTAGGATTTGGTTTAAGAATAGATGATATTCCTGACTTTTATGGTTTTAAGAAAAAAGTAATAGAATGGGAAAAACATTACTGGGAAAAAGAAATTGAGCCTAATGTTTATGAATGTGAGATAGATACAACCTTTGCAATGTATAGGCCAGGAATATATCCTGATAAAAAGGAGTGGTGGTTCTCTTTAAGAACAGGATTTCCTTACGTTTCACAGCATCTAACATGGTACGAGGATTCTCTAAATATTTCGGAAGAAAGTAAATTTTATCAGTCATCTTTAAATCAATTTTCTTCTGAATGGAGTATAACTGATATATCACTACTAAAAGAAGAAAATACAATGCTCAAAAAAAGAATCAAAGAAGTAGAAGAAGCACATAATAAATTAATATCTTCCAATCTATACAAAAAGTTAGTTTTAATTATAAATATTATAAATTATTTTAAAATTAAAAAATGAATAAAACTATATTAATATTAATTGATAATTTACTTAATATAGATATTATTTCCAAAAATTTAAATTCTCAAATAAATAAAGTAACTTTTTCTTTAGATTCAAAAATAGAAAATATTTATTTGGAAGATAAAAAGTATGACTATATAGTAAATATTAATTCTTCAAATATATTAAATATTAGTGAAATAAATTGGGAAGAATTGATAATAAACAGTATATTAAATTTAGAAGAATTAGATCAACATGGTTTTTCTACTCCTATTTTTACGACCAAAGAAATACCCGATAGAATAAAATCTTTAAATTCAAAAAACTATGTTTATAAGGATATCAAAGATGTTACAATTTTATTTATTAAAGGTATCATATTCTATAATTTACGTTTAACAAAATATATAAATAAAAGCTATATAGAATGGGAAAATTATATTAATGATTCAAATGAGTATGGATTTGTAACCTTAATTCAATCAAAATTTTTTATATTAGTAAAAGAAATAATAAAAAACGATATAGCCCCCTCTAACTATATTGATCTATTATATAAGTATTCTGTTTCAAAATCATATTCCATAGGTATTGATCTGTCTTTTATAGGAACTCAATTTAATGGCACAACCGAATATTCAATTTCTATATTAAATAGTTTAATTTTATATTTTAAAAAGATAAATTTATCTTTTGCTATTATATTAAAAAGAGATTCTTATAAAAAGTTCAATCTAAACGAATTTGATGATTTTATTATATTTGATGATATTAAAGATAATTATTTTTATGAAATATTATTTTTACCACATCAAGTATATTCAGTAGAAGTGTTAAATAAATTAAATACAAATTGTTTTCAATTTATTGTAACTTATCTTGATGTGATTGCTCTACGTTGTGCGTATATAAATAATAATCGTAGATTGGATATTATAAGTACGTTTTCATATAAATACGCTGATCAAATATTGAGTATATCAGAAACTTCTTCATTAGATGTCAAGACATACTTTTATAATAAAATGGTAGATAGGGAAGTTATCTCAATACTTATTACTAAAGCAAATAAAACACAGTTATTGGATAAGAGTCCTTCCCTGTCAAAAGAGAAATATATTTTAATAATGGGTAATGGTTTTAAACATAAGGCAATTGAAAAAACAATTCAAAATCTAGAGGGGCTGAAAATTCCAATCATTATATTTGGAGATAGAATTATTTCCATTAAATATGGAAAAAAATATAAGGTTTTTGTAAGTGGCAAAGTTTCAGAAGATGAAATGATTAGTCTTTACAAAAATTCTGATATGTTGGTTTACCCAAGTTTATATGAAGGGTTTGGACTTCCTGTTTTAGTAGCATTGCAATTAGGATGCAAGATTTTAGTATTTCAAACAAAAGTTAATTTAGAGTTAAAACAAAAATATGATAAAATGAATAGAATATATTTTTTTAATGATTTTTCCAAATTAAATGATATTGTATATAAGATTTTTAATGAGGATAATAATAAACAACCAATAAAGATAGATAGAAGTTGGGATAATGTTGGAGAAGAAATAGGTGAGAAAATCAAAATTTTATACCAAAAACCTATTGAAATTGATTTTATAAATAGGAGATTAAGTGAACTTCACCAATATAATAAAATTGGAGAGTTATATTGGAAAAAGAATTCTATTTATAAACTTTTAAAAATAATTATCCAAAGATTGAAACAAGCAGTAATAGGAAAACTATTAAAAACATAGATATGTATAATATTTTATGTAAACTTGATTCGAGTGAATATCCTATTTTCAAGGAAGTGTTTAATTTCTCAAATCAAAATTTATCTTTTGAATATTCAGATGAACTTGATTATAATGATAAAATAAATAATAATAATTATGATTATATTTTAATTTTAAATTTTTCCATTATACCTTCTATAAATTATGAAATTATATCTAAATTCGTAATACAATCTATCGAATTATTAAATCTAATAGACCAGCATGCAATTTGCTGTCCATCATTTATTTCCAAGGAAAATATAGATTTCAATGTTTTCAAAAATAACACTAAAAATTTTACATATATAGATGAAATTCCTTCATCAATTTTACTAATTAAAAAGGATGTCCTAAAGAATTTTTTTAATAATAAGTTTATCATAGATAATAAAATTGATTGGAATAGCTTTGCTAGAGATATAAATCAATATGGATATCAGGCCTTAAGAATTTGCAATTTTTACTTACAAAGTTATGAAGCTTCCACAATTAGTCATAATATCTATGACTTTACTGATCTTTTAAATAGATCAAATATATTAAATTTTATTGAAATAGGAGTGGATTTATCCTTTTTGGATGATATTCATAATGGAACGAGTGAATATTCAATAAATATTATCGATGGATTAATAAAAGTATTTATTGAAAATAATATTATATATAAAATTATATTAAAAAAATCTAGTTTCAATTATTTTAATTTAGAGGAATATACAAATAATATTATTTATTCTAATGATAGAAATAATTATTTTTTTAAAACATTATTTATTCCACAACAGTTATATAAGTGGGACATATTAGAAACTATACATTCAAACTGTTTTCAGTTTGCTTATACTTCATTAGATGTTATAGCATTAAGAAATAATAAGTTAGTTTTTAATTATTTCTTAGATTTTTATAGTCAAGTTGGTCATAAATTTTCTTCTAAAGTTTTTTCAATCTCAAAATCATCTGCAAAAGATACCAGCTTATACTATAATAATAAAAATATAAATAATGAAATAATTCCAATCTTAATAACTACTAAATCAATTGAAAAAGTAAAAAATAAATCCAATCATATCTCAGATGATTACATATTAATAATTGGTAATGGATATAAACATAAAGCTTTAGAATTAGCGATAGAGTCACTTCACAATATAAATATTTCAGTAGTTATTATAGGGGATTCTAAAATTCACAATAAATATAAAAATAAATATAAAGTATTTATAAGTGGAGAGTTAGATCAAAACTTTATTGATCAATTATATGTAAATTCTAAAATTATTTTATTTCCAAGTTTTTATGAGGGATTTGGTTTGCCCGTGATACATGCATCAAAGATTGGAAAAAAAATTATAGTATTTAATTCAAATATAAATAAAGAACTCTCAAAAGAGTATGGAATTGAAGATTATATGGTATTTTTTTCTTACTTTAACGATATACCTCAAATTATAAATACTCTAATTCAAAATAAAGAAGATTTAAAAGGAAAAATTATTTCACGAACTTGGATAGATGTAGGAAAAGAAATTGCATCTGAATTGGTAAATCTAAATGATGAAAAAATTGATGTACAACTTATAAATGAAAGAGTAGAATTTTTTAATTTTTATAAGAATATTGGATTTTATTATTGGACTTCAAACTCTATTTCATCTTTAATTAAAGAATTTATTAAAGTTATTAAAAATAGAATCTATATTAAATATATCCAAAAGTACTTAAAGTTTTTCTAGCATAGATTACTCATATATTTAAGTTGAAATTTAATATCATTCTTATAATATAAAAGATAAATATATTATTATAAAAAAATCATAATTTATTTTTTAAAAAATAAATTATATTTAAATCAAAAGATAAGGAATTTATGTATTTAAAATTCAAAATAATTATTAAAAAAATTTTAAACAAACTAATTTTATATATCAAAATTCATAAAAATAAAACTAAAACTATATCTAAAATTCAAGTGGAGAGCTTACAAAAAAAACCACTGATAAGTGTTATTACACCTGTGTATAATATAGAAAAAAAATATTTAGTAAAATGTATAGAGTCTGTTAGAAATCAAATATATCCAAATTGGGAACTATGTTTATATGATGATTGTTCAACCTTAAAAGAAACTTTAGATACTCTTGAATATTATAAAAATAAAGATCCAAGAATCAAAATCAGCTATGGAAAACAAAATTTAAATATTTCAGGAGCTTCTAATAAATGTGTAGAATTATCAAACGGAGAATATCTGTCCTTCTTGGATAATGATGATGAAATACATAAAAATGCATTGTATTTTATTGTTAAGTGTATAAATGAAAACAATAATGTTGATTATATATACACTGATGAGGATAAAATTGATCTGAAAGGAAATCACTTTTATCCTAATTTTAAACCAGATTATTCCCAAGATTTTCTTCATTGTGTGATGTACTTCTTACATTTTATAACTATAAAAAAAAGTATTTTTTTAGAAGTAGGAGGATTTCGAGAAAAGTACACAGGTGCTCAGGATTATGACCTTGCCCTCAGAGTAACAAGACACACAAATAAAATATTTCATATTCCAGAAATTTTGTATCACTGGAGAATGATTCCCGGCTCGGCGGCTGAAGTTGTGGATGCAAAACCAACAGCATTGGTAAATGCAAAAAATGCACTTAAAGAACATATCGATATTATCACAGAGGGAAATGGTAGAGTGGAACAGGGTTTCTTACCCGGAACCTTCAGGATAAGAATTAATCATACAAAAAAAGAAGAGATTACTATTTTAATTCCCACAAATTATGGCAGTAGGGAAGTTTATAATAAAGGCAAAGTAAATCTTATTCAAAATCTAATTAAAAGTATAAGAGAAAAATCAACATATAAAAATATTAAAATACATGTAATTGATAATGGGAATTCAGAAAAAGAGGACGTTAGTTTTTTTAATAATTATAATGTTTCATTATTCCATTTTGATTATGATAAAAAAAATAAATTTAATTTTGCTCAAAAAGCTAATTACTGTTTTAGTACTATAGAAACAAAGTATGTAATATTTTTGAATGATGATATGGAGATCATAACTAATGACTGGATTGAGTCTTTATTGGATGCTATAAAAATTCCAGGGGTTGGTTTAGTCGGGGCAAAACTTATATATCCTGATAATAAAATACAACACTCAGGAATATTATTACATCCCAAAGATCATGCAATACATATTAATCATGGAATCCCAATAGAAGAAATTGGCTACAATGGATATACTCATTTTATCAGAAACTATTCTGCAGTTACCGGTGCATGTATCATGACAGAAAAAAATCTTATAGAAAAGGTTGGAGGATTTGACGAAAAATTATGTATTGATTTTAATGATACAGATTTTTGTTTAAAGATAGGAGCATTGGAAAAAAGAATAGTATTTACCCCATATGCTCAATTGTATCATTTTGAACAAAGTAGTTTACCTCGAAGTAAAAGAAATGAAGATGAAACTAACTATTTTATTAATAAATGGAAGACAATTTTAGAACGGGATCCATTCCATAATATAAATTTACTATAAAGGATAAGTAATTGAAAACAGTAATTTTAGCTGGTGGTTTAGGCACTAGAATCAGTGAAGAAACATATTTAAAACCAAAACCTATGATAGAAATTGGTGGTAAACCTATTCTATGGCATATACTAAAAATGTATTCCTCATTTGGAATAAATGAATTTATAATTTGTTGTGGATATAAAGGCTATATAATCAAAGAATATTTTGCAAATTATTTTTTACATAACTCAGATGTAACTTTCGATATGATCCACAATGAAATGATAGTTCATGAAAAGTTTGCTGAACCCTGGAAAGTTACTTTAGTTGATACTGGAGATAATACAATGACTGGAGGAAGATTAAAAAGGGTTAAAGAGTATTTAGGAAATGAATCTTTTTGTTTCACATATGGAGACGGAGTATCTGATATAAATATCAAAGAAGAAATTGAATTTCATCATAAACATGGTAAGTTAGCAACAATAGCCGCTGTTCAACCTCCTGGTAGGTATGGGTCATTGCATATTGAAGATTCTCTAGTTAAACAATTTATAGAGAAACCAAAAGGAGATGGTGGATTTATAAACGGAGGCTTTTTTATACTTAAACCAGAAGTACTTTCATATATTGAAGATGATTCCATCAGCTGGGAAGATCAACCACTTCAAAATTTAGCAAATGAAGGTAATTTAATGGCATATATACACCAAGGCTTCTGGCAACCTATGGATACATTGAGAGATAAAAAACAATTAGAAGAATTGTGGACAAGTGGAAAAGCTCCATGGAAGATGTGGAAATGATCCCAAACTTTTGGAATGAAAAAAAAGTTTTTATAACCGGTCATACAGGATTTAAAGGTGGATGGCTTTGTCATATACTTTCCCAACTTGGAGCAGAAGTTACTGGTTACTCTTTATTACCGAATACAACACCAAATTTATATGAATGTTCAAATGTAGAAAAAATAATTTATAAGAGTATTATTGGAGATATTAGAGAGTACAAGAACTTAGAAAAATCTATTATAGATTCAAAAGCTACACATATATTTCATTTAGCAGCGCAACCATTAGTAAGGGAATCTTATATATCACCTGTTGATACATATTCTACAAATGTAATGGGAACAGTGCATGTCTTAGAGTCATTTATAAAATCACCTTTCTCTCAAGTTTTAATAAATATTACCACAGATAAAGTTTATGAAAATAAAGAATGGGAATGGGGATATAGAGAAAATGATAATTTAGGAGGAAGAGATCCTTATTCAAATAGTAAATCTTGTGCTGAATTAGTAACCCTAGCATATAGAAAATCCTTCACATCTAATTTCAATAAGTCAATAAGTACAGTTCGAGCAGGAAATGTGATAGGTGGAGGGGACTGGTCAAAAGATAGGCTAATACCTGATATTTTAAAATCTATTAATGAAAACCAAGATTTAATTATAAGAAATCCAAATTCAATTCGACCATGGCAACATGTTTTAGAGCCATTATTTGGATATTTATTATTATCTGAAAAAATGACTAAAAATCCCGCATCTTTCTCTGGTGAATGGAACTTTGGTCCTGAAGATAGTGATTCAAAATCAGTGGAATGGATAGTAGATAAATTTTCTAAAAATTTAAAGATACCAAAATTTTGGAAAATTGATAGCACAAACCAACCTCATGAATCTAATTATTTAAAATTAGATTGTTCAAAAGCTAAAAATAAACTTGGGTGGTATCCTAAGTGGAATCTAGAAGTTGCAATACAAAAAATTTTAGAATGGAATCTTCATTTTAATAAAGGTCAAGATATGAAAAAAGTTATTGATAATCAAATTACTTCGTATCACAATTTAAATTAATTATGGTAATAGAACATACTCCAATTAATGATTTATATGTAATAAAAAGAAAAAAATTAGAAGATTCAAGAGGGTATTTTTCAAGATTTTTCTGTTTGAATCAACTAGATAGTTATATCGGAAATAAAACAATAAAACAAATAAACCAAAGTTGTACAAAAAAAAGTGGAAGCGTTAGAGGAATGCACTTTCAAAGTTATCCAAATTTAGAGATGAAAATTGTAAGTGTAATAAAGGGTGAAATATTTGATGTTGCTGTAGATCTCCGGAAAGGCTCACCTACATTTTTAAAAACATTTAGCATAAATCTCTCAGAAAATAATATGACTTCTTTGATCATTCCTGAAGGATTTGCTCATGGATTTCAGACTCTTACTGATAATTGTGAAATGATTTATTTACACACAGAATTATATTCTCCACAATCAGAAGGTTCAATTCATTTTAAAGATACTACATTAAATATAAAATGGCCCCTTGATATTGTAGATATCTCAGATAAAGATTTAAAAAATCCATTTATTGATAAAAATTTTCAAGGAATTTAATATGAATTGTAGACATTGTAGTACACAAGTAGTACATATTTTAATCGACTTAGGTAGCTCCCCTCCATCAAATTCATATCTAACTCAACAAAAACTAACCTCTCCTGAAAAGTGGTATCCATTGAGAGTACTAGTTTGTAGTAATTGTTTTTTAGTTCAAACCGAAGATTTCACAGAAGCTGATGAATTATTTGATTCTGAGTATGCCTATTTTAGTAGTTATTCAAAAAGCTGGTTGGAGCATGCCGAATCTTATACAAACAAAATGACTCAACAATTTCAATTAAATTCTAAAAGTATGGTCATTGAAATTGCTTCTAATGATGGATATTTGTTACAATTTTTTAAAAAGAATAATATACCATGTATTGGTATTGAACCTACTGAAAGTACAGCCAAAGTTGCCAAGGCTAAAGGAATTGAAGTAATAGAAAAATTTTTTGGAACAAATTTAGCAAATGAAATAATTTCAAAAGGTATCAAAGCAGATTTAACAACAGCAAACAATGTTCTTGCACACGTTCCGGATATTAATGATTTTGTGAAAGGATTTTCAATATTACTTAAGGATGATGGAGTTTCAACATTTGAATTTCCTCACTTAATTAATTTAATAGAAGAAAATCAATTTGATACCATCTACCATGAACACTTTTCCTATTTATCCTTAACAGCTGTTAAGACAATATTTGAGAAAAATGGTTTATCAATTTTTGATGTGGAGAAGTTAAATACGCATGGAGGAAGTTTAAGGGTTTATGCTCAAAAAAATAATATTAATTCTAAACAAATCTCCAAAAATGTTAGTGAAATACTAAATGAAGAAAAATCTAAAGGAATACTATCATTAGATTTTTATTCTAATTTTAAAATTAAGGCTAATAAAGTAAAAAATAATTTCCTTAGCTTCTTAATTGAAAAATCAAATGAAGGTAAAACTGTGGTTGCCTATGGGGCCGCAGCCAAAGGTAATACATTAATTAACTATGCGGGAATCAAAAAAGATCTTATTCAGTTTGTTGTAGATAAAAATCCATCAAAGCAAAAAAAATATCTTCCCGGAAGTAGAATTCCAATTGTAGATGAAGATATATTAAAAAAGTCTAAGCCTGACTATGTTGTTATACTACCCTGGAATTTAAAATCTGAAATAATGGATCAATTATCTTATATTAGAAGTTGGAATGGTATTTTTGTTGTTGCAATTCCTGAACTTGAAGAAATTTAAATGGAAATATTTGTTTCAGGAGGTACTGGATTTATAGGCTCCTACTTAATTCAAGAGCTCTTAAAAACAAATAATAATATTACAATTTTTACAAGAAATCAAAATTTTAAATCAGATAATTCAAATAAAAATCTTAGATTTGAAGTTTGTGATATTTATAATATAGAAAATAAATTTATTAAAAATAATAAAATTCCTGACTTATTAATTCATTTAGCATGGGGAGGGCTTCCAAATTATAAATCTAATTATCACTTTGAATTTGAACTTCCAAATCAATATCAATTTCTATCTTCATTTATTAAAGCTGGCTTAAAAAATTTATTTGTGACGGGTACTTGCTTTGAATACGGAATGCGAGAAGGGTTGTTAAGTGAAAATTTAATTTCAATCCCTAGTAACCCATATGGTTTTGCTAAAGATACTTTAAGAAAACAACTTGAATTCCTCCAAGTAGATTATCCATTTAACTTAACCTGGGGAAGACTTTTTTATATGTTTGGAGAAAATCAGTCCGAAAAGTCAATTTATTCTTTGTTAAAAAAAGCAATTTCAAATAAAGAAAAAGAATTTCCTATGTCAGGTGGCGAGCAAATAAGAGATTACCTAAGTATTGAGGAAATCGCCTCTATAATTAAAAATTTATCCTTAAAAAATGCAAATTTAGGACTAGTTAATATATGTTCAGGGAATCCAACTTCTATCAGAAGGTTGGTTGAATCATGGATAACTACAAATAATTGGAATATAAAATTAAAATTAGATGTTTATCCATACCCTGATTATGAACCTTTTGCCTTTTGGGGTGATACAACTAAATTAAAAAGCATAATTTAAAATTAATCTATAAATCAAAATAATATCTAATATAAACTAGGAAAATTTAATATGTATTTAATCTAACTATTAAAAAAACTTATAATAAATTACCAGACTGTTGAGGTTAAACCTCAAGCTAGGATATTGTCATTACCATGTATTTTCTTTAGATATATTTCATATGTTCTAAGATTTATCAATTAAACCTAATTAAAAAATATTCTAAATTCAATAAAACTATTAAACAATGAAAAATAAAACTATTATATCAATAGCATACTTTATATTTATATATTCATTAAAGTATTTAATAATAGAAAACTATGCTGTAAATGTCCCTTTTGGAGATCAGTGGGATAGTGAAGCCTTTTATTTATATAAACCATATATAGAGAACAATCTGCATTTTTATGATTTTTTTTCCCAACACAATGAACATAGAATTTTTTGCACAAGAGTGTTAAACTTATTAATATATATTTTAAATAATAATAAATGGGATACTATACTTACGATGAAGGTTCAAGCCTTAATTCTATGTTTGATTCCTACTTTTTTATTATTTCATTATCTCAAATATAATAAAAATTATTCATACTTTACTATTATATTTTTTATTATTATTTTTACTCTCCCAATTGGATATGAAAATCTATTGTGGGGATTTCAAAGTCAATTTTATTTTATGATTTTTTTCTCCATAATTTCATTTTATCTCGCTACTTCCCCTGTAATTTCTTTAAAAAAAATAATATTTATTTTAGTTTTATGCCTATTGAGTTACTTAAATATAGCAAGTGGATTTATTACTTCAATAATAGTTAGTTTTATTTTTTATTTTAGGTTTATTAAGACCCGTAAAAATAACTTTCTAATTTATTCTATTTTACTTTTTATTGAAGGGTCTCTTTTCTTTATTTTTATTATTCCAGTAAAAGCTCACTTATTTTTAAAATCTCAAAATTTCTCTGACTTTATCGATTCTTTAGATTTAATTCTTCAGTGGCCTTTCAAAGAATTTAGGATAATGTTTATCCTTTTATGGATACCATTAGTCGGATTTTTATTTAATCATATAGTTAATTATAAAAAAATTAAAATTTATAATATTTTTTATATTTCTATTCTCATATGGATAATAATTCAACTATTTGGAATAAGTTACGCAAGAGGAGGAAATATTTTAACTTTAATTCAAAATAGATATACAGATATATTTTTACTTTCTGAGGTTAGTATGTTTTTATTTATAGAATCAACTTTAAATTTTAATAATTCTTATAAAATTAATTTATATAATTTATATAAATTAATTTTTATTATAATATTTTGTCATTATTCTTTTGTAAATTTTAAATATTTCCAAAATGAATATATTAATAAACAATCAATGTTATCTGAAATCAATCATTTGTATAAAACTAAGTCAATAAATCAAATGGAAGCATTAATAATGTTAAATAAATCTACACTCTACAAATATCCATATCCATTTAAAGATAGACTATGGATGTTTATTAATGATAAGACTATTAATAAAATCTTACCTAATTCAATTATAACAAAGTAATTATTATTTTATTAAATGATATCTTCTATTACAGTAACTTATAATCCAAATATAAAAATATTGATAAATCAAATCCAAGTATTATTACTTTGTGTTGATATTATATTAATAATAGATAATCAATCTGATAACTTTTTAGAATTTTCAAAAAGTCTAAATTCAGAGAAAATAAGAATCATTTCTTTAAATGAGAATAAAGGAATTGCTTATGCACAAAATATAGGATTGAAGTCACTTATAAATCAATCTAATGAAACTGATTATGTTTTATTTTTTGATCATGATAGCATCCCTGATAATAAATTTGTAGCAAGCATGGTCAATGAAAGTATTAAGTTAAAAAATCAGGGAATAAATTTATTTTTATTGGGTGCTTCTTATTTTGATAATATATCAAATTCAAGTAATAAATTTTTAGTTAAAAATAAATTTAGATTTAAAAAAGTAGAATGTCAAGGATCTAATCTTGATTTAATAAAATGTAATTTTTTAATATCTTCTGGAAGTTTCATACCTATAGAGGTATTTAAAAAAATAGGTTTATTTAGAGAAGATTTTTTTATAGATCATGTTGATACCGAATTTTGTATTCGAGCAGAAAATTTTAATATCCCTATTTATGGAAATTGTAGTGCCTTAATGATTCATTCACTAGGTGATTCCTCTTTTAAAATATGGTTTGGTAAAAAAATTTCTGTACCACTTAATTCAAATCTCAGAAATTATTATATGATAAGAAATTCTATTAAATTAATTTTATATGAAAAGATGGATATATTATGGAGAATTTATATATTTAAAAGATCAATTACCTACATAATTTTATCTATAATAATATTTAAATTTAGTTTTGCTAGAATAAAAATGATTCTATTTGCGATAAAAGATGGATTTTTTAATATTGGTGGAAAAATAAAAAATTAGTGAATTCAAATCTTCTCTCAGTTTCAATAGTTATATATTTACCGAATATAGAAATTTTAAAAATTTGTTTTTCAAGTTTAATTAATTCATTAAATATAATTATCAAAACTTATTATTTGGATAAAATACAAATTGATATAATAGATAATTCAGATATTTTTAATAATAATTATAAATTAGAAATAACTGAATTTATAAATTTAATTAGAGTTCATAAAAATATAGATTTTAATTTTAAGTCTTTTCCCAATAATCCAGGCTATGGCACTTCTCATAACCATTCCTTTCTTAATTCATCTTCTAAGTATCACTTAGTATTAAATCCAGACGTAATACTTAAAGAGGATTCAATATTAAAATTAATTGAGTATATGGAAAGTAATCCAACAACAGATATTGTAACACCAAAGATATTCGATTGGGTAGGCGTAAACACTCTCACCACAAACCAACAATTTTTAATCAAAAGGTATCCTTCTGTACTTCAATTATTTCTAAGAGGCTTTGCACCTCAATTTCTTAAAGATATGTTTTCTAAAATATTATCATCATATGAATGCAAGGAATTAGATTTTTCCATAACACAAACCCATCTAAACATTGTAAGCGGGTGTTTTATGTTTTGTAAAACAGAAAGTTTGAAGAGAGCAGGGGGTTTTGATGAAAACTTTTTTTTGTACTTCGAAGACTTTGATCTTTCCTTAAGAATAGAAAGAAAAGACTATTTTCCAGAGGCAATCATTTACCATAAAGGAGGAAATACATCTAAAAAGGGATGGTTACATAGAAAACTTTTTATAAAATCTGCTTTTCAATTTTATCAAAAAAATGGCTGGAAATGGATTTAGTCTTAATTATAATAATTTTTAGATGAATCTTAATCTAGATTCAAAACACTGGAAATCTAGGACAAAAAAATGCAACCCAGAAAAGGTATAATTCTAGCCGGTGGTTCCGGAACCCGACTCTATCCGGTCACCCATGTTGTTTCCAAACAACTCCTTCCTATCTACGACAAGCCCATGATCTACTATCCCCTTTCTACATTGCTTTTGGCGGGTGTAAGGGAAATTCTTATCATCTCTACTCCTGAAATGACCCCATTATTTAAAACCTTACTAGGGGATGGCTCACAATGGGGAATTAAACTTGAATATGCAGTTCAGGCTGAACCAAAGGGATTAGCCCAAGCTTACCATATTGGTGAAAAATTTATAAATAATCAACATAGTATCTTAATTTTGGGTGATAATTTATTTTTTGGACATGATTTTTCTAAATTATTAGAAAATGCAGATAAAAATAGAGATTCCTCCACAATTTTTGCTTATCCTGTCCAAGATCCGGAGAGGTATGGAGTTGTTGAGTTTGATTCAAACCGGAAAGCTAAGAGCATAGAAGAAAAACCCAAAAATCCCAAGTCTCATTACGCGGTTACAGGGCTTTATTTTTATGATCCTGAGGTGATTGAAATCGCAAGGTCAATTAAACCATCTCATCGTGGAGAGTTAGAAATTACTGATGTGAATAAACGGTATCTTGAACTTGGAAGATTGAGTGTAGAAGTGATGGGTCGTGGCTATGCCTGGCTCGACACTGGAACCCATGAATCACTTCTAGAGGCTTCTGTTTTTATTGAAACAATTGAAAAAAGACAGGGCTTAAAGGTAGCCTGCCCGGAAGAAATCGCTTACCGTAAAAATTATATTTCTAAATCTGACCTTGAAAAAATAATTGAACCACTAAAAGACAATAGTTACTCTCTGTATCTCAAAAAAGTTCTAAATGAAACAATTTATTAAATTCTCTCCAAATTCTCAAAAATCGAAGTTCGATTACAAATTGACTTTCATAATTTTTTCAATATGAATTTTAAGCGATTTAAAATCGAGGGTCCTGTTCTCATTGAGCCCAAAGTATTTGGAGACGAAAGGGGATTTTTCTTAGAATCTTTTAAGGCTTCTCTTTGTAAGACAGAAGGTATTCCAACCGATTTCTCTCAGGATAATCATTCCCGTTCATCGAAAGGAGTACTCAGAGGAATGCACTTTCAAATACCACCTGTTCCTCAGGGAAAAATGGTAAGAGTGATACGGGGTGGGGTAGTAGATGTTATAATAGACATTCGTAAAAATTCTCCCACCTATGGAGAGTGGATGAATGTGGAGTTAAACGAGGAAAATAAATTTATTTTTTATGTTCCCCCTGGATTTGCTCATGGATTTCTCACTTTGCAGGATGGTACTGACTTTTTATATAAAGTTACAACAGAATATTCACCCACTCATGAATTAGGAATTCATCCCTTTGATACAAAATTAAATATCCCCTGGAAATCTTGGTTGGATTTTGAATTTATACTTTCAAAAAAAGATAATGAATCTCCTGTACTACATAATTTTTCTTCCCCTTTTATTATATGATCTATATAACAGGAACAGGTCAACTTGGTCAGGAATTACAAAAAGTATTTAGAGACACTAATAAATCTTTTCAAGCATTTCCAATAGAAGAATGGGATATTTGTAATACAAATCAGAATGAAGATATTTTATCCAAAAACCCAAGCTTTCTTATTAATACTGCTGCCTACACAGCGGTAGATAAAGCCGAGTCAGATTTAAAATTGGCTTATGAAATAAATTCAGAGGCAGTTTTAAATTTGGCTCAAATTTGTAAAAAAAGAAATATATATTTTATTCATATCTCCACAGATTTTGTATTTGGAAAAAATCCAGTAGTACAGAATGGAAATTTAAAGTTTTGGAGTACAACTGATTTAAGCTCTCCCAAAGGAATCTATGCTGAATCCAAAAAAAAAGGTGAATCCTATATAGAAAATACCTTAACAGATAAATATACAATCATTCGAACAAGTTGGTTATATTCCGCTTATGGAAATAACTTTCCCAAAACTATTTTACGCTTACTCAATGATCCCAATAGGAAAGAACTAAATGTAATTGAAGATCAGATTGGAAGACCTACATGGGCATATAGACTGGCAAATTTTATAGAGCTTTTAGTTCAAAATATTTCTAATTCAATACCAGTAGAGAAAATGTATCACTTTTCAAACTCTGGATTGGCTAGTTGGTACGACTTTGCCTGTGCCATCCAAGATATCGGTTTAAATAAAGGGATCTTAAAAGAAAAAAAAAGTATTACGCCAATCCCTACTGAAAGTTATCCCACCCCAGCCGAAAGGCCCCGGTTTTCTGTTATGGATCTAACTAAATCTCAGAGTATCATGAAAAATATTCCACATTGGAGGGAAGATTTAGAATACTGTCTTTCGGAAGATTTAATCATTAAGAGTTGGATGAATTGGTAAATAAACACAATTCTTTATCTCATACGACCACCTACTTACCATTTCTCTCTGTAGTCCTTAAACAAAAACTTATTTCTTCTTATGAAGTAGATTCAAAGATATTATCTGTATTTTTTCTAGGAAGTGCTGTTAGAAATCAACTTTATATTATGAATAATTTATCAAAAACTTCCTTTAAATCAAGAATTAGACTAACTTCTATTCAAATCCAATCTATTAAATCTTGTATTAAAGATGTTTTTGGGGAAAATTTAAAAATTTATCTATTTGGATCAAGAACTAATCCACTTTTAAAAGGGGGAGATATTGATCTTTTTGTATATCTTGAATATAATTGTACAAGAAAATTAGAAAAAATATTATTGGCTAAATCAAAAATAGAAATTAAAATCGGAGAACAAAAAATTGATTTAATCGCTGGAACTATCGAAGATTTACAAAATGATAAATTTTTAAAAGATATTCATTTAAAAGGAATACTTCTTTGAATACAGATATTACCAAAACGATTCAATCTTCAATCAAAGAAAATAATTTCATGGAAAAACAGACAATTATTCCATCCATGGAATCCTGGATCTTTTTTAGAAATTTACGGAATTATTTGAGTCATGAATATCCTGAAAACATAGATAAAACTACAGAAAATCTCAATCTATTTTTTTCTAAACTTCCTGAATTTTTTGACTTTTATGAATCAATCAAAAAAGAATGTATTAAAAGGAAGCTTATATAATTTATGAAAAAAGTTTTAATCACCGGTGGAGCAGGATTTATTGGATCAAATTTTGTTAATCTTCTCATGGAAGATAGACCTGAGTATCACATTACAGTTTTAGATAAACTTACATATGCAGGGAATCTAAAAAATTTGGCTAAGTGGAAAGATAACCCCCATTTTACTTTTATAAAAGCTGACCTTTTTGATAAAATAAAAATAGAAGAAATTTTTCAAAAAGAATCCTTTGATTTTGTAGTACATTTTGCGGCAGAATCCCATGTGGATCGATCTATCACAGGACCCGAAGTTTTCCTGCAAACTAATATTTTTGGAACATTCTATCTCTTGGAGTCTATCAAAAAATACTGGAGTCCTAATTCAAATGAAAAACGTTTTCTCCACGTCTCCACAGATGAAGTGTATGGCAGTTTGGGGGATTCCGGTTTTTTTACAGAAACTACTCCCTATGCTCCTAATTCTCCCTATTCAGCTTCCAAGGCTTCGAGTGATCACCTCGTTCGAGCATATCATCACACTTATAATTTACCTGTAATAACCACCAATTGTTCCAATAACTATGGTCCGTATCACTTTCCTGAAAAACTCATTCCCCTTATGATTTTGAATTGTCTTCGCGAAAAACCCCTCCCAGTGTATGGTGATGGTAAGAACATTCGGGACTGGCTCTTTGTAAAAGATCATTGTCACGCAATCCTCTTAGTTTTGGAAAATGGAAGAATAGGGGAATCTTACAATATTGGAACTCGAAATGAAAAAAACAATTTGGAAATAGTAGAAACTATATGTAAAAAAATGGACAAGCATTTTCCAGATAAGAAGCCCCACAATCGACTGATAACCTATGTAAAAGACAGACCCGGGCATGATTTTCGCTATGCCATTGATCCTTCTAAAATAGAAAAAGAACTCGGCTGGAAACCCAAGTATGATTTTGATTCTGCAATACAACAAACCATTGATTGGTATATCCAAAATGAAAATTGGTGGTCTGAGATACTCTCTGGAGAATATCTTAAGTATTATCAAAATCAATATGGTATAAACTAAGAATGTTTGGTTATGAAAAAATCTTAGAAAAATTAAAACAGGAAGTATTACTAAATTATCCTGATTTAGTTTCTCTAATTCTTTTTGGTTCTGTTGCGAGAAATAATCATAGACCAGATAGTGATATTGATATTCTTCTAATCTCTGAAAATCTACCCAATGGAAGGGGAAAGAGAATTGATTTCTTCAGTAAAACCATAGAAAAAAATTTGGAAGAAATATTAGTTCAAATTAGTAGTACACCTCTTACAATTGAAATAAATCCTATATTAAAAACTCCTAATGAAGTACTACAAGGAGGATATATCTATTTGGATATGGTGGAAGAATCAAAACTTTTAATTGATAAGGAAAATTTTTTTAAAGATTTCTTATGCAGATTAAAAATAAAAATGGAAAATTGGGGCTCAAAAAAAGTTCAATTCAAAAATAGTTACTATTGGATATTAAAACCAGATTTAAAACCAGGCGAGGTTCTTCGTCTTGACACATGAAGATCTCGCAAAATCTTATCTAAAAAAAGTGGAAATAAGATTAAAAGTATTACCAATATTTTTAGAAGAAAACGATTATTCTGATGTCATACGTGAAGCCCAAGAGATAGTAGAATTATCATTAAAAGGAATTCTTCGAAAATTTACGATCGATCCTCCAAAGATTCATGATGTGAGTAAGATTTTACTGGAATTTAAAGATAGATTTAATGAAGAAGAATTAAAACTTTTAGAAACGATTATTGAAGATTCTAAATGGCTACGTAAGGAGAGAGAACTTTCTATGTATGGAGACATTGATTTTATACCAACCGAAGAGTACAGTGAAGAAGAGGCTTTGAGAGCTTTAAATGCTGCTACAATTTGTGTAAAGTTATCTAAAAAAATTATCGAATCTTAATATTGTTTTATCATACCATAAATTATGAAAATAATTAAAATATTATTTTTTACAATACTTTTTACTTTATTTGCAAAAGAAATCTCAATTTTCATATTTCAATCCAAAGTAGAGTCTAGAGTGTATAACACTGGTTTTTTTTATCTTTCCCAAAATCCCCTCTCTTCCTTGCATAACTTTGATTCTTTATTTTCACCTTATCATATTTACTTATTAAACTTTAAACCATCTCCCATAGAACTTGTAAGATATTTTGAAAATATATGCTATCTGTCATATGCTATTATTTTTTTTAGTTTTTCTCTTTCTTATGGATTATTAGTTTCTTTTATCCTCTCATCTATTGTTGTAATTAGTCCTCTGACACTTATTCAAAGAACATGGATTTCATTTCCTGATACATTTACCTTTTTATTTTCTCTTATTTTTGTAATACAAAAATTATATTCTTCAAAAGATTTAATGACGGAATCAACAATTGTTTCTGAATCTAATAAAAATTTTATAAATACAATTTTTTTATTAAAGCAAGAGTTCAAAAAAAAGTTACCTTCATATTTTTTCTTTATAATTATAATTTCCTTTGGACTATTTAATCATTTCTATCAATTTTTTATTATCTCTCTAGAAATTATTTCAATATCTTTTTTCTTTTTAAAAAACAAATATCGATTTATATTAGATTTAATCTTCCTAATTTTAGTAGCTTTTTTTATTCGATGTTTAACTCAATATTTATTTCTTATAAATAATATTGATATCGTTGATTACCGTTTAAATTTTGTTAAATCATTATCATATAGTGAATTAATAAAAATAAATTTTACAAATCTTTTTACTGCAATTTATGGATTTCTCTTTGGACTATGGATTATATTTTTATATGATGTTGTTTTTAAAAGAAATTACACTCATATTTTTATTTTTTTTAATTCATTTTGTATTACTTGTTTTACAATTGATACCACAAGGGTTTTTACTCTGTTATTCTTTGTCCCCTTTCTTTACTCTCTTATTTTAAATTTAAATAATTATACCAATAGAGAAAAAAAAATACTCTCTTATTTGGTAGTCCTATCTTCCTTAATTTTCTCTTTCCAACCCCTCTATTACAAATGGGGAGAAAAAATTATTTATCTGAAGTAAATTCTCTAAACATCCTCCCCCCAATTCCAATCTCCTCTCCTAAATATAACCCCATTTTTAGAATAAAAATAAATAAATTTCTTACTTTTAAAAGGTTATTGACATTTTTTATTAGACATAATTAGATTATGTGCTCATTTTGTTTTCAATTCCGTTCGATGAGGATAATAACCCTATCGGGAAAAACATTTACGAAGTAAGAGGAATTTAAGATGTCTTCATCCAGAATCAAAACAGTAAAAGCCAGGGAAATTCTAGATTCCCGGGGCAATCCCACAGTGGAAGTTGATGTAACTCTAGAAGATGGCTCTTTTGGTAGAGCGGCAGTTCCCTCCGGTGCATCTACAGGTGAATATGAAGCTGTAGAACTCCGAGATGGAGATAAAAAGCGTTATCTTGGCAAAGGTGTCTTGAATGCTGTAGCCAATGTAAATGACAAGTTATCTAAAAAAATAATCGGTCAGGATGGATTGAATCAAACCCGAATTGACCAAATCATGATAGCAGAAGATGGAAGCCCCTCCAAGAAAAATTTGGGAGCAAATGCAATTCTGGGTATTTCCCTAGCCCTTGCGAAAGCTGGAGCAGTTCACTCTGGACTTCCCCTATATCGATATATAGGTGGAAATTTTGCCCATGAGCTTCCCGTTCCCATGATGAACATCATCAATGGTGGAGCCCATGCTGACAATAATGTAGATTTCCAAGAATTTATGATTCTTCCCGTCAGTGCCAAGAATTTTTCTGAAGCTCTTCGAATGGGAGCGGAAGTTTTTCATAACTTAAAGTCTGTTTTAAAGGCAAAAGGCTACAATACAGCTGTTGGAGATGAAGGTGGCTTTGCCCCGGATTTAAAAAGTAACCAGGAAGGAATAGATGTGATTTTAGAAGCCATCACCAAAGCAGGTTACAAACCCAAAGATGATATTCTTCTGGGACTGGATGCCGCTTCGAGTGAATTCTTTAACAAAGAAAAAAAGAAATACATTTTAGGCAAAAAGTCCAAAAATCCAGGGGATGTATCCGAAAAAACTTCTGAAGAAATGATCGAGTACTATAATGATCTGGTATCCAAATATCCGATAATTACAATTGAAGATGGTTTAGATGAAAATGACTGGGCAGGATGGAAATTATTAAGTGAAAAACTTTCTAAAAAAATTCAGCTTGTAGGGGATGACCTCTTTGTAACTAATGTTGAAAAGTTAAGAAAAGGAATTTCTGAAAAAATAGGAAATTCTATCTTAATCAAAGTTAACCAAATTGGTACCCTGACTGAAACTCTCTCTGCTATTGAAATGGCTAAAAGAGCGGGTTATACGGCAGTTGTTAGTCATAGAAGTGGGGAAACAGAAGATTCCACCATTTCTCATATAGCCGTTGCGACCAATGCAGGACAAATAAAAACGGGATCACTCAGTAGAACGGATAGGATTGCAAAATACAATGAACTCCTCAGAATTGAAGAAGAATTGGGAAGTACAGCCACCTATCGTGGAAGAGCAACCTTCTATAATCTTCATGTTGCTTAAAAAAATCCTATATTTATGCATCATGACTCTCTTTTTCGGGATGCTTTACATTTCCGTATTAGGAAGTCATGGACTCGTCGAAAGGAGAAATCTCGAAAAAAAGCGGATTTCTCTCCAAGAGGAAGTCGACAGACTCGAGATTGAAAACTATACTTTGAGCCAAAGGGAAAGATATTTAGCTAGTGAAGAGGGGGCTTTGGCTTCTGAATCGAGTAAGAACTATTTTTTAACCAGAGAAGCCAATCTTATAAAATTTAAAGAAGTAATTGAAATTGAGGAAGACAATCAAGTTCTCGCGGCACATGTACCCCTTTCCCATCTGAATATCAAAGAAACTAAAAATCAGGCTGTTTCTCTCCAATTTTTAAAGGTTTTTTATCTGTTGGGAGCTGGTTTTATAGGGGTTGCCGTCTTTCTTAGAATGAAAAAAGACTGAATCTCTTTTCAAATTAAAGGGTAGAATAATTCTACCCCTATAAGAATCTGTCACCATAGCAGACTTCAAAAGGATAAAAAGAGATGCCTGAAAGAGAAGACGAGAATATTCCTAATATTTTAGAAGAAATAAAAAATGCACCTATCGCTAAGAAATTCTTAGAGCAGAGAAAGATTTTTCTCTGGGGTCCTGTGATGGACGATTCCGCAAAAGAAATAGTCAGTAAATTAATGTATTTAGAAATGATAGATCCCGGTAAAGAAATTACATTCTATATCAATAGTCCCGGCGGTGTAATCACTAGTGGTATGACAATTTATGATACAATGAAGATGATTTCTTCCCCTGTCGCTACTGTATGTATGGGGATGGCTGCATCTATGGGATCCCTACTATTATGTGCCGGTCAAAAAGGCAGAAGATTTGTTTACCCTTCAGGAAAAGTAATGATTCATCAACCCTCCATAGGTGGGCAAATTGTTGCAACCGCTACGGATATTCGAATACATGCAGAAGAGATCAGAAAAACTAAGGATAAACTTAACAGAATTTTAGCAGAAGCCTGTAATCAACCCTTAGAAAAAATTGTACAGGATACGGATAGAGATTATTATATGACAGCAGAAGAAGCAGTTCAATATGGAATTGTTGATTCTATTGTAAATTCTATCCATGTCCCCACCTAATCCGGAACTTGAAACCCTGGTTAGGGAATATTTAGATTCTGAAAAAAAAGAAGAGGAGTCCGAAGTATTCGGGCTACTCTTGCAATACCTCTCCCACCTATTCGAAGAAGACTCTGTAGAACCTATTTTTTTAGAAGATGTATCTGCCTATGAAGTTGATGATTTTCTCCATTTCTTTCTAGAGGACAATTTCCCTGAAAATTTCAAAGAACTTCAAGATAAATCAAAAGTGGTATTCCAAAAATTTTTTAAATTTCTCGTTAAAAAGAAAGTATTAGAAAAAGAGGATGAAAAGGAATGGAAAGAAGTTTTGAAATAAAAGATTTTCAGAGCCCAAATTTTTTACACAACAAACACTCCCAAACAATTTTTAGTTCATTTTTTCCTCCCAAAAATCATCTTAAAACTGAATACTTATTTGAAGATATATATTTAGATTTGTATGACAAAACAGATGATATTATTTGTTTGCATCACAACCCACCTCTTTCTACCTATAAAAAAGCTCCCATATCTTTTAATGGCTATTACTTAATTTTAATCCACGGTATGGAAGGATCGGCAGATAGTCATTATATGGTCACCTTAGGCGAATCTGCTCTCAAATCCGGATATGGGATTATCAGAATGAACCAGAGGGGATGTGGTCAGGGGGAAGGTTTATCCTCGGGAATTTATAATGCAGGAAATAGTCCTGATATAGATAGAGTAGTTAAATATGTCTTTGATAATATATCCAAAAATATTATTTTATGCGGATTTTCCTTATCGGGAAATTCTATACTTAAATATCTTGGAGAAAAATCAAGGTACCATGTAAAATATTTTTCTTCTGTATCACCTCCTATGGATTTAAAAAATGCTTGTGACCATATAGATTCAATTAAAGGTAAATTTTATAAGGATTTTTTCCTTTATTCATTTAAAGATAAATTAAAAAGAAATATAATAAAAGTCAGTCAACAAAGAAAGGAAGAAGCCTTAACAGCAGAGTCAATGTTTGATTTTGATGATTATTTAACTGCACCACTCTTCGGATATAAGAGCGCAATAGAGTACTACAGTATTTGCTCTGCATTGAACTACATTTATGATATTAAACAAGAGGGTATCGTGATACATGCTATTGATGATCCCCTCATCCCACCCACAGCATTCAAATCAATTGATTGGGAAAGAATTTCAAATATTTTACCAATCCTAACCAAAGGAGGAGGGCATGTTGGATTTTTAACAAAGAAAACCCATGATATTCCCGATGGAAGATGGTTAAATCACGTATTACTTCATTTTTTTGCTTCTAGGATAGGGATATATAAAAAAATCAAGGAACAATAAGTGCATTAGATGGAGAGGAGTATTGTAAGCCCTGACTTCCGGGTTGGAAAGATAACAAGAGTGTTCGTAAAGAAATATAATTTCCTGATACCAGACTGGTACTGAATTTACAAACCCGATTTGCATTTTCACCTGTGGCAACCTGAGTAAGTCCTGTACTGGTGTAAATCTCAATAGAATATTCAATGGGAAGATTGGGAAGTAAAGATCTATTTATACAATCAATTCCACTGCTGAGTACTAGAGGATTTCGGGCTTCATTCGCTGTACTACCAGTATAGAGTTTATACCCTGCAAAAAATATTTCAGGATTTGTACCTCTATACACTAAAAGGTGGCCACCCGTACTCAATGTTGCCAGTGATATTAAAATTGGAGGAACTGTCTGAACTCTAGAAACAGAATAATTTGTACACGAAATTAAAGTTCCTGAAAATAGTAGGATATATAAAAAATAAAATGCTCTCTTGAAAGATTTAAAACTCATGGTTTTATAAATTATTAACTTATTTACCTTTTGAAAAATACTCTTCCCAACCATACTTTTCAATCGAACTATTATTTACATTTAAAAAAATAGAAGATTTGGGTTTCAATTTAAAGGAGTCTGGAACTTTCCATTTGATTTCTGAAATTAATTTATTTCCTTTTTTTGTATTACATTCTTTACAGGCAGTGACCAGGTTTTCCCATGAATTAAAATCCTTAGGTTTTTTATCATTGGAAATTTCACTCCATCTGCTTTTTGGTATTATATGATCTAGGGTCAGTTTGGAGGGAGAGGGCTTTTTTCCACAGTAAACACACAAATAGTTATCTCTTTCAAGTATACTGTTTCTATTCAGTTTTAGAGATTTCTTAGGAACTAAATAATAATTGGACAATAGAATTATGTGTGGAACAGGTATGCTTAACTTTTCCGATCGTATGAACTCATTTAAAGATGATTTTATAATCTGTGCTTTTTCTAATAACACCATACAAACAGCATCTTTGACCGATCGAATTGAAATCGGAACAAAAGATGAATTCAAAATCAGAACAGGTTGACTAAGTTTGTCCATATATATTCTTTCATTCGGTTTTTCTTATTTTATAAATAATAAAAATAACTAGAATAAAAAATCCTAGAATTGACAAAATAACCATTTGTCCTTTGTGAATATGACTGAGTAACTCATCAAAATTGGAGGCGAAAAAATAACCGAGATAAACCCAAAAGGGGACACTTATTATCGCGGCAAAACCATCCATTAAAAAAAATCGAAAATAACTAACTTTTTTAGAAATCCCTGCGGATAAAAATATAGCCGCACGAAGTCCGGGCATGAACCTTGCGGAGAATACTACCCATCTCCCATATTTCTCAAATCGACTTTGAACGGAAGCATATCTTTCAGGAGTAACGATCCTGGAGATTAATTTTAATTTTAAAATACTTTCCCCTTTAAAATAACCGGCGAGAAACATAACGGAATCTCCTATCATAACTCCCGCCATTCCCACCAAAAACATAATATGTATGTGAACTTTGGAACCTTCCAGTCCGGATATAACCCCTCCCGCGACAAGTGTTATATCCTCGGGAATAGGTAGTCCAAAGCCGCAGAGCATAAGGACTGAAAAAACAGCAAAATAACCGTGCTCGGAAAAAATACTGACTAAATAATTTAATAATTCCATTTTTAATAAAGAGTTTCTTTTTTTTTAAGGTGTCCCCACCATACTTTAAGACCAAACAAATACAAGAAATAAATCAATGAAAAATTTATCCCTATTATATGCAGAAGAAGATTCAAAGCTTTCCCAGTTTGCTGTAAAAAATGCAGAAACAGAGGATAGATTTTATCCGGAGCCACCTCATTTTTATAGACTTCCCCTCCATAGGGATAGGGATCGAATATTTCACAGTAGGGCATTTAAACGATTAGAATACAAAACACAGGTGTTTATCAATTCGGAAGGTGATAATTTTCGAACCAGAATGACACATACCCTAGAAGTAGCTGGAATTTCCAGAACAGTCTCTACCGCATTGGGTTTGAATTCAAATTTAGCAGAGGTAATCAGTCTTGCCCATGACTTGGGTCATACACCCTTTGGACATGCCGGTCAGGAAATTCTATCCGAATTGATGAAAGACCATGGGGGCTTTGAACACAATAAACAATCCCTTCGAATTGTCAGAAGTTTAGAAACGAGATACCCAGAATTTCCCGGTCTAAATTTGAGTCGCATGACTCTTATTGGTCTTCTTAAGCATGGAGCCGATTATGAAAAAAGTGAATTACTAATCATGAGACATGACTTTGGCCCTTCTTTAGAGGCCCTAGTTTGTGATTTTTCCGATGAAATTGCCTATACCCATCATGATGTGGAAGACGGACTCGAAAGAAAACTTATTACCTCTGAAGGATTACAATCCTGTAGTCTCTGGACTAAACACTATGATGAATCCTATGAATTATTTTCGCATTTGAATAATGATTTAATTATTCGTAGGGCTCTTAGATCAATGATGAATGAAGTTGTGACTGATTTGATAGAAACCACAGAACGAAATTTATTCAAATTAAATATTGTGAATAGACAGGATTTTGGTGAATCTTGGAAAAGAGGGGAGAGACCTATTGGTTATTCAGATGAAATGCTGGTACAGGTACTACAATTAAAAAAATATTTATTTGATAACCTATATATGCATGAAGAAGTTGTTTCTAAATCACAATGGGGACAAAAAATAATAGAATTTTTGTACTACAAATTAAATGATAATATTTCCTATATTCCTGAGAACTATAGAAAAAGAGCCGAGCAGGAAGGTCTATATAGGGCTGTGAGTGATTATATTAGTGGCATGACGGATAGATATGCCGAACTTAAGGCTAAAGAATTTGGCTTTATAACTTAATGAAAAAAGTTTTAATTGTAGAGTCTCCCTCTAAAGCTAAAACTATATCAACGTATCTCGGTAAAGAATATAAGGTTCTAGCTTCTGGAGGACATATAGTTGATCTTCCCAAATCGGAAATGGGAGTTGATATCAATAATAAATTTGAACCCGAATGGGTATTTTTAAAAGGAAAAAAACTATTCTTTGAAAATTTAAAAAAAGAGATCGATAACACAGAAATATTTATTCTGGCAACAGATCCGGATAGAGAAGGAGAAGCAATTTCTTATCATATAGTTAGGTTATTAAAGTTAAGTAAAAATAAGT
>CANGZW010000041.1 GCA_947458405.1 Leptospiraceae bacterium | reverse complement strand
TGGAGGATTAGGGAGTGGAGCGACCGTCCGGGTTTCTTTTCTTTTTTTGGTTACTTTATTCTCTTTTCTTTACATAAAGAAAAGAAAAAAAGTAACAAAGAGATTTGAAATTAAAGAAGAATTTAATTTCAAAAAGTTAGATTCATTTTTAACGAATGGGAAAAATTTTTATATAAAAAGTTTCATAATTAAGTTTTATAATACTAGTCATTGAGTCATCACCCAAAAAGAAAAAAAGTAACAAAGAGATATGTCTTCGATACGGGACAAGAAAATATCAATCTGTTTATGCATCAAAAAGAGATTTTTCTCTTTATTCTCTGAGTTAATAAATTATATATATTTAAATCTTAAGTCCTAGCAAATCTATCCTTAAATCCTTTCACCGCTCTTTCGAGTAAACCCAAATCCGTGCATACAATTGTATTACCATCATTATTTAAAAATTGATGGGCTTTTATAAAACGGAGTAGGTTGGGCATATCTGATTCGGTTGTTCCTACCATTCTTAAAAAGTCTTCCGCTGTCATATTAAAATTGTATCTTACTTTTGGTGCAATTTTTGCTCGAGCCTGCTCTGCCAACAAAAGGAGCATATCGGCAAAACGATAGTTCATGTCGGTTAGTTTTGCGTTGACCGTTTTTTTGTAAGAAGTCCAAACTCTTTCAGAAAGGACTGTAATGACTTTTGCCATTAGCCCTGGATTTGTTTCTGTGATAGTTGAAAAGTTTTGCTTGGATATGGTGATAATGTTACTTAATTCCATAGGCATAGCCGATGCGTATCGCGGCTTGTTATCAATGAGGGCAAGCTCTCCAAAAATATCTCCATCTTTCATGACATTGAGAACTACTTCCTGCCCCTTTACATATTTAAATATCTTCACTCTTCCTGCCTGTACTATAAACAGTTCCTTACCGACTTCCCCTTCGCAGAAAATAATTTCCCCTACGTCGTACGTCCTCATGTTTCCTGTCTTCTTAGGTTTTTCTGTGGATTTGTTGAGGTAATTGAGTTTTGCCATGCATTTGGCTCTATGGTCGCCTTCCGGATACATTTCAAGAATATTTTGGTACATATACGAAGCCATTTCTTTATTACCGAAATCTATGGTCCCGTCAGCAATTAGAATTGCTTCTTCGATGGGATCTTCAGCATTGCCTTTTTTGTAATGCAAAAGGGCATCGAGTTGGCGAAGTCGAAGGGAATAGGATCGAATGATTTTCATGGCAAGGGGAGTATTACGGCGTATTAAATCGGCAAATCTATCTCTTGCCACAGAGATTACACCTACATTTCCAGAGGCTGAGGCTGTCTCAAGATGAGGTAGCCCCGTCATAGCGGTTATCACACCAAAAAAATCACCTTTTCCTAGATACTGAGAAGCGTCATCTCCACTGATAGGATTTTTTTTCTTCAGAATTACCTGTCCATCTGTAATAATATGGAATTGATTTCCATTTCTAGCCCCTTCGATAGTAATAAAGGAACCATTGGCAAAAGTTTGCATTTGGAAAAGTGGATCACTCATTCATATACCTTAAAACACATTATTATTATAAATTTACGGTTAATGTTCAAAAAGGCAACTGCAAAATTCTTTTTTTTAAGTCATATCGGATTTTGGAAGTATTTCTAGTTTGGAGATAGATTATAAGAAGCAAAAAAGTGGCAGTAGATATTATTCTGCCACTCTCGGTGAGGATTGTATTACCAATCTCCTCCACCACCGCCACCAAAATCATCTCCTCCACCACCGTCATAGGAGCCTGAGTCTGAAGAATAACTATCATCCTGGGAACTCCAATCACTTCCAGAGGAGTCTCCATAGCTTCCAGATGAATTGTCACCGCCGAACAATCCTCCATCACTTCCAGTGAATTTGTCATAGAGCCAATTTCCAGCCATAGCTCCAAAAATACCGGTCATGAGAGAGCCCATAAAGCCCATTCCACCACCTCCACCGCCAAATCCTCCCCCACCGTAACCGGGAGAATATCCACCTCCTCCCCTGCCGCCTAAGAGGGAAGAAACGATTCTAAAGATTATAAATCCTACAATAGCTATAATTATAATGGTCATAATTGAAAACCCTCCTCCGTTATTTTTAACGACCGGGCTAGAATTAGAATATTGGTTGTTAGAACGTCGTGAATTGGGTGAGCCCGCCGCCATAAAAGTGATAGCATAGTAGTCAACTGCCTTATCCAACCCCAAATCAAAGTTTTTTGTCTTAAATTCATCCACTAGCTTTGCCTTAAGATTAGCAGTTTCGGAACTTCCAAATACTTGTCTGGTCTTGTTTCCTACCTTAATTTCAATCCGTTTTTCTTTTTTAGTGATGAGAACATAGATGCCATTGACACGCATGGATTTTGCTTTGTTTTCTGCGTAGGTGGATGGATCCTCTCCGTTGGTTGATTCTATAGTTTCAATGACCAGATCTTTGCCTGTTTTGGCTTTTACATCTTTGATTTTCTCATTGGCGGAAGAAATGGCTACCGGGCTGAAAAATCCAATACTATCCGTAACATCACTGAACAATGGAACAGTGCTAAAAAGAGAAAGTAGAAGGGAAAATAGGGTAATCTTTAGTCTCATAAGTATCCTCTATTGCCTATTAGACAGGATGTGATAATAAATTACTAGAAAAATATGTCATTCTTTTTAAATGATTGGGTTTTCTTTTTGGATTATTTCTAAATGGGGAACATGGCTCTTTAAAAACTCTACAGTAAGTTTTTCATTCTCTTCATTGGAAAAGATAAATTCACATCCCAGCTTGAATTGTTTTTCAGAAGGTTGGATCGATTTTACAGTTGCCATACAAATCAATTTGTGTTCGGGGGAACTACACAATTCAAAGATGAGGATTCCGCCAATAGTGAATATTTTAGCAAAATTGTTGAAATTAGAATGAAAGAAACTTAATTCTTTGGAGTTGATATCTATAATAACATTTCCTTCTTGTGATTCATGTAAAATATGTTCCGAAAATATTGTTTTCTTCCAATTATTTGCCAGAGATTGAACGAATTCTAGGTGGTAATCATCCATCGGAAAATGACTTTGTGCACTGATATAGCCGTATGTAAAAACATTTCGAAATTTTAGTGGGATGGTGATTTCGGAAATTAATTTATCAATTCCCTTTGAAAACTTGACCTGTTGGAAATAAATATTATACGGAATATAATTATCAGATACACTTTCTGGATTTAATTTATCAGGGATAAAAATTATTTTGTCATACTCCTGTAGTAGCTTCAGTCTTACATCGATTCGTTCATGGATAAACATTTCTAAATGGGGTATTTTATCTTTTATCTTAGAAGCAAATTCTTTTAAAAATTTATCGGAGATATCATTATTTAATACTAATGATTTAATAATATCAGTTTGATTCACTATATTTGTTAAATAGAGTCGTTCTGGATTTTTTTTGTTTTGAATATTAAAGGAAGGTACACTCTCTAAAGCGTAGGGATTTAATATCTCATACTGTCCCTTTGCACCCATAAATTCAAAGGTGAATATGTATAGCTTATGCTTGTCAATAACAGTTAATACCCTTTTGTCGAGGTCATCTCTAGGAACTGTTTTAATAATTATTCCTTCTTGCTGGATAGATATAATTTTAACGGGATATTGTTTTTTATTGTAGTACATAAAAATAGGATGTTGGTGATAGGATTCTTCAAAAATATTTTTAATTTTATCAATTTCTTTGATTATTTCCATTTATTTACCTTATTTTAAATACCCAATAATTGATTGAGGGTTTTTACTTTTAACAAATCTGTTTTTTTAAAAGATTTTTTCGAAAAAAGTAGCTTTATATTAAATCTAATCGGTCAATATACCTTAAGTCAAACTTATTATATTCATAAAAAGACACAAAATCCCTCAACAAAAGTTGGTCATACCTATACCCACTCGTTTTTCTAGTTTAAAAATATCCCGGAACCAAAAAATCACGATCTCTCCAATTCAAATATAGTATCACAACTACTTTGAGTAGTTAATAAATTCAAAAAAATAGAGTTCATTTGTAAAAAAGAGAGTTGCCAGAATTAAAAAATCAGCCGAAACTTGTAAAAATGAAGGCAATTTTACTCTTCCTATTCACATCAAGTCTGCTTTTTTCTCAGGCAAAAGACAGTTCAGCCAAAGGAGCTTTAACTCCCGGGGGAGAAAAAGCTTCCTCTCAGGATTCGAGTGCAACCGTTTTAGATGATGAATTGGATAAGTTATTTTATCAGTACTATTTTTATCAAAAAGAGCCCGATTTTGAGGATTTACTCAAAGAACAAAACCAAACCATCAAATCCAATTTAATTCGTGCCATCAAAAATGAAGTTTTTATCCGCGATCCCCAAAATTTCCAAAAAGCCAGTACCGAAATTGATTCTCCCGATGCCAAAATTAAGTTTAAGCAGGTATCACGATATAGTATTTGGATGAAAAAAATCAAAAAAGAGATGGGTTATATCTACTTCACTGATTTTATGTATATCATTCAATATGATAAATACATCGCTCTTGTTTTGTATGAAGTTGATCCTAAAAAACATTTGCTCAAGCCCACACAGGTAGAGTTGATTCTTAAAAAAGAAGGCAGAAAAGAATCTGAATAAGTTTAGATTCAAAAACTATTGAAATTAAATAGAAGCCATTCTTTCTTGGCTTATGCAAGATAAACTCGCAGTTGAAGCTTTAGACTTTACAAAATCTAAAATATCCAGTCTCCTGTTGGAGATAAAAAAAGAAGTTACGGGACAGGACAAAATTGTCCGTCACATTGTTATATCATTAATTTCCCGTGGTCATATTTTACTTGAGGGCATGCCAGGGCTTGCGAAAACCCTTTTAGCCAAGACACTTGCCAAAACCATTGATCTTTCCTTCAAGAGAATTCAATTCACTCCCGATTTATTGCCGGCTGATTTAATTGGAACGGTGGTATACAATCCGCGTAATTCTAGCTTTGAAACTAGAAAAGGTCCAATTTTTACGGGAGTTTTATTGGCGGATGAAATCAATCGCTCTCCGGCTAAGGTTCAGTCCGCCCTCCTGCAATGTATGGAAGAAAAGATTGTTACCATTGGAGAAAATACCTTTGAACTCGATCTCCCGTTTATTGTAATTGCCACCGAAAACCCAGTGGACCAAGAGGGAACCTACCAACTTCCCGAAGCACAGATGGATAGATTTCTCATGAAAATCAATGTAGACTATCCGGGTATGGAAGAAGAGGTAGCTATTCTACGACAACACGGCGAAGAGCGCAAAAGAGACCAAACTGTAAATACTGTTTTATCGAAACCTGATTTAGAAAAAATATTTTCTTATTCTGAATCTGTTTATGTAGATCCAAAACTACATGAATATATAGTTGAAATTGTTCGTAATACGAGACCTGCTTCAACTGTAATACAAGATGTTAAGCCATACATTCGCCATGGGGCATCTCCACGGGCCTCTCTTTCACTTTTAAGGGCAAGTAGGGCCCAGGCACTTCTAGAAGGTAGAAATTTTGTAATACCTGAAGATATTAAATTTTCACTCTTTGAGATATTGCGACATAGAGTTATGCTGACCTTTGATGCTCTTTCAGAAGATATTTCTATAGAGTCAATTTTGGAAACAATTAGAGAGGGTACAAAGCTACCTTAATATGCTGCTCCCCGAACTAGCAAGACTTCTGAAGCAGGTGGAATTAAAGCCCAGCCTAAAAACTATGACTAAGCGCAGTGGTGCAGTGCGAAGAAATAGAAGTGGTAGGGGAATGGACTTTAAAGAGGTCAGAAACTATATTTTCGGGGATGATACGCGTCATATAGATTGGAATGTTACATCCCGAATGGGAGAGCTCTATGTGAAGGAATTTCATGTCGAGAATGATCAGTTGATCAATATATTCTTGGATGTTTCAAAATCAATGTACACAGGAGCGGGGGAAGAGAGAACTAAGTTTTTTGTGGGATACCAAATAGCATTTTTTATAGCACTCCTCTGTATTTTTGCTGGAGAACAGGTAAATATAGTTTGTTACTCTAAAAATATCGAATTTTCAAGCGGAGTCTTAAAAACTCGAGAAGCGGTATACTACGCATTTTCAAAAATAGACAAAATGAAACCCGTTATGCCTGAAAGCTCACATAGACTACCCTTTTCTCTCTTGAAGGATAAATACATACGAAAATCTATTACTTATATAATTAGTGATTTTTACAATATAGAAGATATATCTATATATAAATCATTAGTATATGTTCATGATATATATGCTGTTTCCGTTTTTGATCCTATTGAGAGTGTTGAAAATGAGCTTTTTTCTTTGTTTTATATAAAAAATCCGGAAACATTAGAGGGTGGAAAATATCTTTCTACCTATAGGGAAGATTCCAGAATTGTATTTTCATTTTTTGGGTCTAAACTCTTACGAATCGGGACAAATGAGGAATTGGGAATTCCTATCATGAATTTTATACAAAAATGAAAATAGTTTCTATTTTTTTTCTACTGATTTTTGCCACATTTCTTTTCGCCGAAGAGACCGTATTTTGGTCAAAAGAAAATATTTCTGTGGGAGAAGAGGTACTACTCACTATTGAGACCGACTCGATTGTATCAGAAATTATTTCCCCAGAAATTGGCCTTTTTTCACATTCCAATGAACTTCCCTTTGTGGAGATCATGAGTAATACAAAGGATAATACTCGAATTTTAATTCAAATGCGTTTTACTAAATCGGGTAAGCATGAATTTAAAATTAAATGGAAAAATGAAGAAAATATAGAATTAGAAAAGACCGTCAATATAGATATAAAATCTCTCCTTAAAGAAAATGAAAATGAAGCCTTAGATATTGAACAACCCCTCGAATTTTCAGGTCCCTATTTTTTCAGACTATTTGTTATTATATTAATATTTACTATTATAGTGGGTGTTTTGTACTACTTATTTTTAAGAGTAGGAAAAAGACCAAAAGTATTCAAAGATGCACTCTATAACGAATCCATTGGGGCAGAAAAAATGGAGCCAATAGATACTAGCTTAAATAAACTACTTCTGAACTCTGAAATTTTACACAAAGACTTTGTATATTCACTTTCTGAATATTTAAAATTAGCTCTCTCAGAAAAACTTGATATTGATGTAACATTTATGACCCAATCAGAAATTGAGGAAGTACTAAAATCAAAATTATTTATGACAGATAAGCAAATTAGTGAATTTACAATGTATCTAAATTCAATTAAATACATGCCAAATGAGGAAAAAATTACAAATACAAATGCACTCTCTATAAGAAGTTATTGGGAGAAAATTCTCGGAATATGAATCATTTAGAGAGACCCCATGTATTATGGTTAAATTTAGTACTACTAATTTATTTTATATATTTTATTAAAAGTAAGTTTTATCAAAGTAGATATGAGCTGACACTTTCCACTGAAAAAAAATCAGGAAGCACATCTATTACAATATTTATAGTACCTTATATTCATACTTTTTTAAAATTTATAGTACCTGTTCTCATAATTATTGCACTAGCGGGACCGGGGTATAGAACTGAGTTTCTTCCCGATGAAAAAAATGGTATTGATATGATGATTGCTATGGATGTTTCGGGTTCTATGGTTAGAAGTTCTGACTTTTTACCCCGAAATAGACTGGAAGTTTCTAAGGATTTAATTGCAGATTTTGTAAAACGTAGGATTAATGATAGGTTGGGCCTCGTACTTTTTGCAGGAGCGGCTTACTTACAGTCTCCTCTGACGGGAGATATGGATTCCCTTTCTGAGATTATAAATGACATACATGAAGGGTCTATTGTAGAGCAGGGGACAGCTATAGGTGACGCAATACTACTTTCCACGTATAGATTAAAAAAATCCAGAGCAAAATCAAGAGTGATACTTCTTCTCACAGATGGTGTATCCAATGTTGGAAAAATTGACACAGACACTGCCGCAGAAGCCGCTAAAGAATTTAAGGTAAAAATTTATACAATAGGAATTGGAAGGGAATTTGGGGAATCGGGTCTGGTGGATGTGGACTTTGAGGGATTAGAAAAAATTTCTAAATTGACGGGAGGAGTTTTTTATAGGGCAACGGATCCCGATCAATTGGAGAAAGTTTTAGGAGATATAGACACCTTAGAAAAAACTTTTGTTACTACTAAGCCAAAAGTTGTTTTGGAATCAAAATTTGATATCTTTTTAATCATAGCTCTTTTTTTGTTTAGCTTAGATTTGTTATTGAGAGCCTTTGTATGGAAGTTTTATCCATGAAAAATTTAAGTAATGGAATTTTAATATTAATTTTTATTTATATATTAATATTTATAATTTATTTATCAAAAAAAATTATTGAAAAGAAAAAGATTAATACATTTTTAGAAAAATTTCCTTCTATTAAAAAATCAGTCCGAATATTTCCTCCTTATTTTACAAGAATTAGAATTATTATATATACCCTATTTTTAATATTTGCATTATTATCACTCTTAAATCCTTCTTTTGAGGAAGAAAAATCCACAGATAATACTGATTTGAAAGGAGTTGATATAGTATTCCTAGTAGATGTAAGTCTTTCTATGAATGCCGAGGAAGGAGGTATCACAAGATTATCTAGGTTTAAGGAATCAGTACTTTCTGTACTACCCTCTCTAGCAGGGAATCGATTTGGAATTATTACTTTTGCGGGAACATCTTTTTTATATTGTCCAATGACATCAGATCAGGGTGCATTTTCTGATTATGTGAGGGGAATTGAAACCGATATGATTCCCGATACGGGGACAAATATAAAAAAAGCATTTGAAAAAGCAGATGAATTACTAAAATCCTCTAAGGTATATCGAAATCGAATAGTCGTGCTTGCAACAGATGGTGAGGACACAAGAGAGTCTATCCCTTCTGATATCTCAGCATCATTAATTGTATTAGGAATCGGTGATACAGAGGGAAGTTTTATTCGCTATAAAGATGAAACCACAGGATTATCTGGATTTGTTACAAAAGAAGGTAAATTATCAGGGAACCCGAGTGATCCCCTCTTAATAAAAAGTGCATTGAATGATGAATACCTAAAAAAAATAGCAAACAAAATGGGAGGAGAATTTATAAATTTAAATACAAATCTCGGCGGTGCGGATGCAATAATATCAAAAGTTGGAGAGATGGATAAAAATTCTGAAACAATTTTAAAAGATATTTCTAGAAGGGATGGATATCAATATCTTCTGTTTCCCGCCTTAGTGTTTTTATTAATTGATATTATGATATTAGAAATTTATGGAAAAAAAGCGGGCTAGTTATTTTTGAAAGAAGAGTATTTTTCTTTAATAGTACCGACATACAATGAGTATGAAAATATTGAGGAACTAATATCAATTGTCGGTAATATATTAAATTCTAATAATATAAAATATGAGATATTAATATGTGATGATAATTCGCCTGATAAAACATGGGAAAAAGTTTCTGAAATTTCAAAAAAAGATCCAAGAGTCAAATTAATACGAAGATTTCGAAATAAAGGCCTTATACCTGCCGTCTTGGAAGGTATGGAAAGATCAGAGGGATCAATTTTGGGTGTTATGGATGCTGATTTACAGCACGATGTATCCATACTACCCCGTATGATTGCATTGATTAATCAGTATGACTTAATAATAGCCAGCAGATATTTAGAAAATACTGTAAATTCCCTTTCTATATTTAGAAAGTTTTTATCCAAGATGGGGATTTATTTAGCAAACATCATATTAGGACTCAAAATAACCGATCCGCTTTCAGGATATTTTGTACTACGTAAATCTATTTTTTTAGAGCTGTCACATCTTATCAATGCCAAAGGATTTAAGATTTTACTCCAAATTTTAGGAAGAAAAAAAAATATTCAAATAATAGAAGTTCCCTATTCTTTCGGAAAGCGACTTAAAGGGGAAACTAAACTCACTGGAGAAGTTGCCATTGATTTTTTAGCAGAATTGATTTCTCTACGACTTCGTAGGTACATCTCTTCAAGATTTATTAGATATTCTATCATTGGTCTTTCAGGTATTTTGATAAATCTAATGGGGCAGTTAGTATGTAATACGATTCTGGATATTCGGGAAAATTCGTTAAAGAATAATGAATACTCTATCCCCGGTATTTCAGTAATCATTGGTTTTATTTTAAGTGTATTGAGTAATTTTTACTGGAATAATCTCTGGACATTCAAAGAAAAGAAAATAGAAGGTATATTCAAAAATATTCAAGGATTTTTTAGGTATTTATTTATTACACTTATAGGATTTTTAATTCAAATTTCAGTATGGAGATTTTCATTAGAGGGATTGATAAGTATGTTTTCGTACTATTCTTATTTTTTGTATCTCGCAAATATAATTGGAATTTTCTGTGCTACAACCTGGAATTATTATATTAGTAAGAATTTTATGTGGAAAATAGAATCCTAAAGCAATGGATGATAAATCTTCAATTAAAAGTATAAACAAATTCACAATAAACGAAACGATAATATTAGAGATAATTTCTATTGGCTATAAAGGCTTAAGTTTTAAGAGATTATTGAATTATTATAATGATTTTCCCGCTCAGGGTTTGGAAAAAGTCTCTAAAGATACACTTAAAGGTTTAATTTTAGAATTATTAAATAAAAATATAATTATAGAAGATCATAAACTAAATTTTATATGTGATCCTTCTATCGATAGACTTATGTTTCGATCTTCCCTAGATAATAATAGATTTAATCCTATTTCAAATTTAATAAAATATGATATAATTAATAATAAAAAATTAAGGGAAGAGGAGGATATCTACTGTTATTTTAAAATTATGTTATTTAGGGGAAGTTCTGATTTGAATTCTTCTTTGAATTTTCTCGAGTCTCCTATTAAAAATAACTCTTTAGAATTAATTTTAGAAAATATATTCGATGATATTTTAGAGAGTTACGACCTTGATTTTATTGAATATTCTAACATTCATGAAAATTACAAAACAAAAATATACTATCAAATATTACATTCATTTTTAAGTGGTAAAAATTTAGATTTCCAGAGAGTAGAGTATGTTGGAGCTAAAATAGAGTCCTTAGATTTAAATTCTATAGGACTTCTCAAATGTATTTATTATGTTATTAATGATGAGAGATATGTAGTACTCAAAAATAAGTATCCGGAAGAAATAAATATTCACTTTGAAATTTGGTATAAATTACTGAATAAAAATGAAACTGAAAATACCTTAAGTCTAAATAAGAAAGAAAAATCTTTATTATACAAAGATCCTCAAAAAAATATATTTAGAGATTATAAATGTATTTTGTACTTTTTATTGTTACTAAAAGAGGGAAATAATGATAACTATAATAAATCATTGGTTTATATAAAATATTTCTCTAATTTAGAAAAACATCCTTTATTATATGAAATGCAAGCCTGTAAGGATTTTTTAGATTACATAGGTTCCGAGAATGAGCCCAAACCAATTCTAAATAGTAATATAATAAAATCTAATAATTACTGGTCAATATTGATATATTTGCTAATATCCTACTGGGCAAATATAAAAATAGATGAGAGATCCTTAGAGTACATAGAGAAATACACCGTAGAGTTAAGTTTAAAAAGTCATAAATGGTTTTTTATTCAATTGAATTCGATTTTACAATCTCTTCCTAATTCTAAGGTTTCCAATATAAATTCGGAAGGGTATTTCTTGTTTAAAGATATTTATGTTGGATTAGAAAAATGGGAAAGAGTATTAAAGTCTCTCAAGGAGTTTTCAAACAGAAAACAATTGATATCTAAATCCAGAATTATCTGGGAAATTAAATATAATATTGATTTAAAATCTATTGATAGTATTACACCAATTGAACAAATATTAAGTTCTTCACTTGAATGGACTAGCCAAAAAGAAATTTCTCTCAAGTCTTTATTTCTAACTCCGGAGATGTACCCTTATTTGAGTTTCAATGATTTACAGATAATTCAAAATATAAAAAGAGAAATTATTGATGTGAGTGGATCGTATTCCTATAGTTTTAATTTGGATTCACTTGAGTATTTCGTGGATAAACCAAATATTTTCGATCATGATTCAAAATTTAACGTCCATATTTCCAAAAAGATTCCTAAATTAAGCATTATTAGAAATGTGGATAACTCTGTAAATATAAGCATATTTCCAATAAAAAATAGTACTAGAAATACAATTTTAATTCTTGAAGCTGAGAATAATCTACATTTGTACACTTATTCAGAAGATTTAATTAAAATTCATGAATTAATCGGTAGTACAGGAGTTTCCATTCCGCCAACAGGAGAAACTGAACTCTCCGATATTCTCTCTAAACTTTCACAGTTTATTCCAATTCAGTCTGAGTTGAACTCAGAACTATCTTTCAATTCTATAGAATTGGAGCCAAATAAAAATCTATTTATAGAGATTAGACCATATAATAATGGTATTTCCATTCAAATTCTATCAAAGCCCTTTGGAGAGAGGGGAGATTCCTTTTTACCATTCAATGATGGAATCAATGTGTATATGAATATTGATGATAGAAATATAAAAGTAAAGCGTGATTTTCAAATAGAGAAATCCAACTTTAATTTAATTATCAATAAATGTAGTACGTTATCAAAAGCAGAATCTAGATCACAATTTCATTATATTTTAGAAAATCCAGAAGATGTACTTGAACTAATTGACCAATTAAAGGGACTAGAAAATAATATAGTCCTAGAATATCCCCTAGGTAATAATTTTATTATATTAGGAAAAATTAATGAAGATAGTTTTAAAATATATCTACATCGTTATAAAGACTATTATAGGCTCAGCGGAGTAATAGAACTTGATCCATTGAATTCTTATGATATAGAATTAATTCTCTCTAAATTAATAAATTCTATAGGAAGATTTCTCTATATAAATGAAAATAACTATTTATCAATATCATCCAATCTAAAAGCCAATCTTTTAAGATTAAAATCTCTTTCTATCTCAAGTAGTACAGAATTATTATTTTCACCAATTATGATTTATATTCTAAAAGATATTTTATCCCAATTTTCTTATATTAAATTCGATGAGGAATGGAATAAAATTGATCAACAGTATTTAATCACTCAAAAATATCTTCCTGAGCTACCTTCCCAATTTAGAGCTGATTTACGTTCATACCAAAAAGAAGGTTTTATCTGGATGATGAAGCTCTTCAAATGTGGTGCGGGAGCCTGTCTTGCCGATGATATGGGACTGGGTAAGACTATTCAAGCATTATCCGTAGTGCAATATTTCTCCGAAAGTGGTCCCACTTTGATTATCACTCCAACTTCTGTAATTTCTAACTGGGAATCTGAAATAAAAAAAACTTGTTCTGGTATTACAGTTAAGTCTTTTGGCTCAAATTATAGAGAAAAAGTAGCAGAGTCTATTAAAGAGAAAGATGTTCTAATCTGTAGTTATGGTTTACTCCAACAAAAAGAAATTTCTAGTTTATTATCAAAGATTAAATGGAAAACGATTGTTTTGGATGAAGCCCAAATGATCAAAAATATTCATACTAAGAGATCTCTTGCAATTATGAATTTGAAAGCGGATATTAGAATAGCCACAACGGGAACCCCTATAGAAAATCATTTAAGTGAACTATGGAATCTATTTAATTTTTTAAATCCAACTCTATTGGGAACAAAAGAAAAGTACAGAAAAGACTATATTTTGCCCATAAAAAAAGACAATAACTCGAATGTATTGCAAAATCTAAAGGCGATTGTATCTCCTTTCATACTACGAAGATTAAAAAAAGATGTTTTACCAGAACTTCCCCCTAAAACAGAAATTGTAATAGAAGTTGAACTTTCTCATTTTGAGACATTATTTTATGATTCTATCCGTAACCTTGCACTCTCCAAAATTTCGGATCCTTTGATTCCGATTAACCAAAAACAAATTCAAATTTTCGCTGAAATCATGAGATTAAGACGGGCCTGCTGCAATACAAAGTTGGTTGATAAAAATTCTACTATTTCATCTAGTAAATTTATTGCCTTTACTAATATCTTAAAGGATTTATTAGAAAATAAACATAGGGCACTCATTTTTAGTCAGTTTGTCGATCATCTCGCCATTGCAAAAAATTATCTCTTTAGCAAGGGTATTTCTTATCAATATCTGGATGGCTCTACTCCTTCCAAAGATAGGGCTAAAATAGTGGATCTTTTTCAAAAGGGAGTGGGGGATGTCTTTTTAATCAGTCTTAGGGCGGGAGGAACGGGCTTAAATCTCACATCTGCAGACTATGTAATTCATTTGGATCCCTGGTGGAATCCGGCCATAGAAGACCAGGCATCTGATCGAGCCTATAGGTTTGGTCAAACAAAGCCTGTTACTGTGTATAAATTTATCACAAAAAATACAATTGAAGAAAGAATCTATACCCTACACTCTCAAAAAAGAGAGTTAGCCAATATGATTTTAAATGATACAAAGGACTCCGCTTCACTTTCTTTGGAAGATCTCTATCATTTAATAGAAAATACAAATGACTAGCGAGGAAATAAATTGAATAGACCTGAGATTTTAACAGAAGAAGAGATACATCAACACTTATATAATTTAAAGAATTGGGAAAGGGTAGAGGGAAAAATTTATGCGAAGTTTTCTAATTTTGAGTCCTATCGAAAAACAATAGATTTTGTGATTAAAATTAGTTACGTTATAGAAGAGTTAGATCATCATCCAGAAATTAGAATTGGATACAATGATTTGCAAGTTTATTCCAGCACTCATCAACCCAAGGGTCTCACGAGGCTGGACTTTAAACTTGCCGAAGAAATAAATAGAGTATTCTTTGAATTTCTATGAAAAGGTATATCTATCCATATTATCATTGAATCTGTAACCCACACCCCAAATTGTTTCAATCCATTCAGGATGAACTGAATTTTTTTCCAATTTAGATCTGATTCTTTTGATATGACTATCTATCATTCTTTCAAAACCATCCCATTCTACACCCCAGATTGCTTCTAAAATCATCTCACGGGAGAAGACCTTGCCAGGAGAAGAAGCTAAAAGATGTAAAATATCAAATTCTTTTCTGGAAATATTGATAATTTGATCTTTTACTGTAACTCTTCGTCTTACAGGATCAATCTTGAGAGGTCCACGAATGATCTCTCCATCGCTTGTGATTGTTGAGCGTGCAAATGAGTTTTTAGATACGGAAGCATCCCATCTTCTAAAAAAAACATCTACTCTTGCTCTTAGTTCCCGAATAGAAAATGGTTTTGTGATATAATCATCCGCGCCGAGTTCTAAACCCATTACTCTATCTATCTCTTCTGTGCGAGCGGATAGAATAAATATTGGGGTAGCATCGTCTCCCTTGCGAATTGTACGACATATATCCATACCATCCATGTCAGGTAACCCTAAGTCCAAGATTAGCAAATCGGGTCTCTCTTCTTTGTAAGCTTTCAACCCTGCCTCTCCCTGACCAATGACTATAGTTTGGTATTGAGATGCCTCTAGCGATTTTTTTAATACACTCGCTGTATCTTGCTCATCTTCAATAATTAAGATTTTTCTCATTTGGTGATCCCCAGGTTTTGCATTTACCGGCAATTCGCTTTTAAATTTGTTATTGTTTTGTCTATTTGTTTTCACGGTATAATGGATTTCTTGAACCACTGTTTTAAATTGGTCAATAAAAAAATTGATTTAAATGCGAAAATATTTAATTTTTTATATTTATGGTTTAAGCAGTCTAGATATTTCCATCCGTAGCTTATGCTAATTCTTGAAAAAGACTGACTTAAATTTCCTTTTGTTAGTTTGTTCAATTTTATTACTTTTTGGTGAGTTTATAGTAAATCTGTCAGGAAATTACCTAATAAAATGACTATTTTTTATGATAATTTTTAGTATTTAAGATATTTTCATTTGGTAATTTTAGAAATTCGTAATATTTGAATCATAAATATAAATAGAAAGAATATTCAAATTTCTCTAATTTATTTTGTATATTACAGATTTGAAATATTGTATTATTCTTTTGAATTTAAGTTGTTGTAAAAAGTTATTTGGATAATTGAATTTATGTTTAGTCATCACTCCATAGAATAAGGAATAGTTAAATAGAATTTTTATGAACGATTAATAAATTATTAATTTGTTATAATTATATATATGTATGAAAGTATTAATGCTTTAGAATGCAATCATATTTAAGATATTTTTAAAAAATATGGAAGATAAGTGGGAATTTAGGTAAATTAGTTGATTTTTATTGAACTTGTTCATAAATGTGGAGTCTTGAAAAAAAATCAAAACTCCACAGATAATTTAAAGGTCTGAAGGTGTATTAAAATCCACTGCAAACCATAGAACTAGGGTTGCTCCCCCATTTCCATCCTTCCACATAGCTGGACCCATGAAAAGACGAGGGGAAACTTCTCTGATCTCATCCCGGATTTGTGTGATAAACCAGGGATTTTCGGGTTGATCATAGTCTAATAAAATGCAGGGTTTGTTGTCTATAACAGAGGAAACAACCTTTGTTTCAAAGGGAAAAGCATCAAAGTTTGAATTTAATACTTTAATTCTATTGATTCCTCTTCCATTTTGGGGGGAAACCGCAAAGAAGCTCTTTCCATCCCAAGGAAAAAAGTTATTCGAAGATACAAATTTCAAAGCTCCAAAAATGGGAGTAGTGTCGGTATGACGAATAGCCAACATTCTTCCTTTGGGTTTTCCACTCAGGATACTAAGATCAGAAGGGACTTCTCCCCCCCGATAAACGGAATCTAGAGATTCTGCGTCCATTTCTGCTAAAGTATCCAAATTATATCTTTTACCTGTGCTGGTCTGTGCCATTTTACACTCCTCAATGAATTTTATTTTTAAAAATAGAAAGAAAGGGGATGGTATCTCACTTTCTAGTTATTTTTACAGAATATTATTTATCTGAAAATTATACCCGATCCATTTCTTTCGTCAAACTTTTTAAATAAAAATATGAATCTTCCTTGAAATTAATGGAATAATTTTGCTAACTGATATGACATTTTCTCGGGATCAAAGAAGTTAAGGGGCTAATTATAGATGAGTTCAGAATCTAAAAAATCAATTTGGAAAGATTTAGTTATAAATATAAAATCTATTACGGAGTCCACTATAGATGGTATTGCATTTGTTTATGAAAAAGGAGATGAGCATAAGCATTATATCGAGTCCGCACTCAATGGAGCTATGGGTGATAAACTCGAAGAAATGAAGAGTAAGAGGGCAATTAGGCCAAGTTTTAGGGTTAAAAATAGAGATGTATCCATAGAAAACTTAGATCTTACCGAAACTCTTTTGAAAACAGAGGGAAAAGTAATTATATTTATACATGGATTAATGGCGGATGAAGTTTTATTTGAAGAGCCCACACGGGGAAAAAAAGGATATGGAACTTTGCTTTCTGAGGAAAAAAATTATTGCGTGTTGTATGTTCGGTATAATACAGGAAGGCATATCTCTCAGAATGGGAGATCTATTTCTGCACTCATAAATTTACTGAATGAAAAATACTCCAAGGAAATAAAAAGTATCACGATAATATCACATTCCATGGGAGGTTTGGTTACAAGGAGCAGTTGTCATTATGCAGGAATTGAAAAGCATTCATGGATTCAAAAGGTAAATAAGATATTTTTAATCGGAGTCCCAAATGATGGAGCATTTCTTGAAAAATTGGGTCATCTCACTACTTCTATTTTAAGAAGTATATGGAATTTTCAGACAAAAATAATAGCGAACATAGCAGATGAAAGAAGTAATGGAATCAAGGATTTGCGTTGGGGATTTTTGATTGATGAGGATTGGCAGGCTCCAAATGCAAATGATTTAGTGGGTGTAAAACGCACAGAAATTCCTCCCTTAGAGAATGTAAAATATTATATTATTGTAGGTACTCTTATGGAGAATGAGAATAATGTTGTATCTCAGTACTTCGGGGATGGGTTGGTAGGAAAAAAAAGTGCATCGGCTGAGTCCTCTTCTCTACTCAATTCCAAGGGGGAAGATTTTTTGGAGTACAAAGTATTTCCTAAGATCAATCATTTTTCTATTTTAACTGACCAAACAATTTATGAGTATATTCGGGATAGAGTTTGATATTATTTAAGTGATAAAACGGGAGTCATGCTGATTCCTGTAATGCTTTATTTAGTTGTGATACTCACGATGAGTTGGATGGCTCTCTCTAGGGATAAAAATCTACCCAACTACAAATACATAGTAGTGGGTAGTTTATTTTTTATTTTATCGGATAGTTTTTTAGCTCTAGCAAAGTTTACAGGACTGGATACGGGCTTTAACTCTGCGATTATAATGGGAACATACTATCTCGCTCAATATTTCATTGGCTATATGGGAGTTAAAAGAGACCCCCCGATACACTGAACCCCCTACAAAACTCCACTTCCCCGAAGCTTATCTTCTGAGAGTCCTGTGATACGGAGAATTTTATCCAAAGAATCTCCTTCCTCCCGCATCTTCCGGGCTGTTTCTAGCTTGTTTTCTAGTTTGCCTTTCTCAATTCCTTTTTCGATACCTTTTTCAATTCCTCTCTCTATTCCCTCTTCGATTCCCAACTCATATTTAGCTGCCATCTCGTAGGCAAAATTCTCATCGGAGTGAAGTCTTTCTTCTAGCTGTCTTTGTTTTTCGGGGTCGGTGGCATAGAGTTCCAATGCACCGAATGCATTTTGTAGGTCAGGAAGTTTGTTTTTTAGTTTCATTGTGTCCTCCATAGTGAGAATTTGTGAGTACTTTAGTAAATAGAGCCAGAAATCGATTCCTGAGTCCAGTTCCTCTACAGATGATTTCTTAAACTTAGGAAGTTCTATATAAATCATCTGCAGGTCTTCAGTGAGAACCAGTTCAGGATCGGTTCTTTCTTTTAATAGAAACCAATTGAGAATACTTTGATTTGGGAAAATGAGGAAGTCAAGGATATTTATTTGGATGACAGGACTGAGTTTGAAGTAGGATTCTCCTGAATTTAATTGGTTATGGATGAGTGTTAAGGCATAGTAGAGGGATCGTTTGATATAACTGATCTGTTCGGCTACCTGGAGCTCGATCTGGAAGATAGTATTTTCTTTATCCCGGACTTTGAGGTCTAAAAATGAGTTTTTGGCACCCTGGAAGGTGGGACTGTTTTCTGTGGAGAGAATTTCTAATACTTCAATCGAATTGGATTTATCGGGGTATAGGATATAGGTAAGAAGAGAATTCAGAGAGATTCTATCTGTGGTAAATAGATATTTGAAAACAAAGTCGATAAGGAGAGGAGGGTAACGCATGAATACTACTTTTATGAGTAGTATAAAAATTTGAAAGTAAAACTTTTAGATTTGAGATTTTTTCTGTTTTAGTGATAGTAAACATATACTGGTAACTATAGAGTTACCCCTCTCTGTCTCTGATTTTTTCACAGAGATGGAGAGGCGGTGTATGCTAAGATGTATTACAAATCGAAAATGTAGGGGTGAGGTACACAATACCCTACAAAATCCCATTCTCTCTAAGCTGATCTTCCGAAAGTCCAGTGATTACTATAATTTTCTCTAAAGTATCACCAAATTCTTTCATTTTTCGGGCAGTTTCCAGCTTGTTTTCTAGTTTGCCTTTCAATTCCCCTTCTTCCCTAATTTTCTCCAAAAAATTCATATACTCTACCTCAATTCCTTGTATGATTTCATTTACCGAGTAATTCTCTGCATCATTTCTGGCTCTACTTAGATATTCTAACAGATACCTCAGAATTTCAATTCTTTTTGCATAGTTCGTTTCTTCCCTAAGGGGAGTAAATATTTTGGGATCATAGTAGCTCTTATGTTCAAAGAGGAGATAGATGTAAGCAAAAGATCCCGATTTGAGAGGGATTTTGTAGAGAAGATCTGTTCTAGATTCTTTGTGATCATTTCCGATAAATGTTTCTTTGGTGAGTTCCAGATTTTCAAGTTGAAGTAATTTAGTAATGCTCTCAGGCAGAGAACCATAAAAAAAATCAATCGCTTCTGTTTGATTGGATAAAATTCCTTTTATGAATAGGTCATGTGAAGATGGCATAATGAGGATAAGATAATTTTTTGAATTAAAGAAAGCAAGAAAAATAAACTATTGTTTAGTAATAATTTGTTAGTAAACATATACTGGTAACTATAAAGTTACCCCTCTCTGTTGCGTCTCTTTTTAAACGCAACTTGTGGTGAGCATAGACGAACCATGGAGAGGCGGTGTATGGTAAAATGTATTACAAATCGGAGTAGTAGGGGTGAGGTACACAATACCCTACAAAATCCCATTCTCTCTAAGCTGATCTTCCGAAAGTCCTGTAATGTCCTGAATTTCAAGAACTGAAAATCCCTTTTCCAGCATCTTTTGGGCAGATTCAAGTGCTTTTTCGAGTTTTCCTTTCAATTCCCCTTCTTCTAAAGCCCTTTCGTACAAAGTCAGTGTTTTTTGCTTTCCCATGATTATCTCCTCAACGCCAATAAAAATTATGCCCTATAAACTATCAAGCTCGGTTGGTGAGCCTGCCGAACCACAACCCTTTTTGCTTCTTCCATAGAATTTAAGATATTCCTGATTTTACGCCAACCTTCTATAAATTGTTCCCATTCGTATCGTATGATTTTTAAGAGCAACAATCCCGCTCTTAATTCAGGACTCACAAAATCTCTTATTGGTTCAATTTTTTGTAGATCAAAGATTAAGAACTCCTCTTTATTCTGAGATAAAATAGGATTATTCAAAGCTTTAATTTCATTCAAATCATTTTCTGGATTCCAATTTTCCAATCCCTGATAAAATAGAACGGGAATAATCGAATACATCCTTCCGAACTCTTTCTTCTGCCATTTGTGGATGATGAGTTTGTACTTCATCATTTGAATGGTAAAATCATTTGCTCTTCTCGACTTGTGCTCTAATAGAAAGTATAGTTTCTCATTTGAACTACGAATAGGAACTTCGTAAAGAATGTCATACAATAATTTCTTTTTTCGATAATCAATCTCCTGAATCAAAACTAGATTTTCTAGTTCTAGTAATTCAGACTTTTCATTCAGAATAAATCGAAAGAATTCGATCGCACAGTCTATTCTTTGAAAAAGTAATTTCCAAAATATATCATGGTAGTCGGGCATTTTTGCCTCCTACTTATATATGTATAAAAAAAGTAGAAACTGATCGAAATTTTTAGAAAAAAATAGGGGAGAGTTAAAAAAAAGTAAGATATTGTTCTTGAAAGATTTAAATTACCAGTAAAAATGACCACATGCTAAACAGAATGCTTGCTGAAACTTTACGATCTTCTCCAAAGTCAATATTACTCTTAGGTCCCAGGCAAGTTGGTAAATCAACCCTTCTCAAGAGTTTAAAGCCTGATCTTAAGATCAATCTTAGTCTAGAATCCGAATATATGCAATTTTTATCGCAAGCAGAGAGACTTCCCTCTCTAATTTTGGGACAGAATCCTAAAAGTGTGTTTATTGATGAAATACAAAGGATTCCATCTCTTTTGAATACTATTCAGGCAATAATAGACGACTTTTCAAATCCTCCCAAATTTTATCTTTCGGGTTCGAGTGCCAGAAAATTAAAAAGAGGAAATGCAAATCTCCTTCCGGGGAGAATCTTTATCTATCATCTCTCGGGATTATGTAATACAGAATTACAAGATAGAATAGATCCATATCGGGCTATGAGTTTGGGACTATTACCAGAACCCTACTTATCGGAAAATCAGAAATTTGCAGAGAAGTTACTACGGGATTACTCTGCCACCTATTTAGTGGAAGAAATACAATCCGAGGCACTTACCCGCGACTTGCAGGGTTTTTCACGTTTTTTAAAAGTCTTAAGCGCTATGAGTGGAAGTATATTAGATTATACTAAAATATCGAATAAGTCGAATGTTTCTCGAACTTCAGTGATACGATTTATGGAAATTCTGGAAGACACTTTAATTGCAGAGAGAATCTATTGTTATCCCCATACAACTGCAGAAATTGTAAAACATCCCAAACTATTTTTTTTTGATACAGGTGTCTTAAATGGACTTTTAGGAAATTTTGGAATCTCTGAGGATAGAGTAGGAAATTTATTTGAACATTTGGTCTATGCCCTTCTAAAAAATTCAATGTATGCAAATGACATACAGGGACAACTCTATTTTTTTAGAACCAGAAATGGGTTGGAAGTGGATTTCCTTCTTGAAATTGGGGATAAATTGTATGCTATAGAAGTGAAGGCAGATTCTGTTTTTGAATCAGATACCAAATCACTTTTGGCATTTCAGAAATATTGCCCTAACTTGGAAAAATGCTTTATTGTAAGTCCTAAAGAATCCCTGCAAAGAAAAATAGGATCTATAATTATTTGCGGAATTTCAGAGTTAGTAAAAGAAATTGAAGGTTTATAATTCTTTCCTCAGAGAATAATATTAATCTATTTTAGCTCAGGCAAAACCACACAGAATTCTGTCCGTCCCTCCTTGCTTTCAAAATAAATCCTTCCCCCATGTTCATGGACTATCTTCTTACTGACATACAATCCCAATCCAATTCCTTCTCCTAGGGGTTTGGTTGTAAAGAAGGGCGTAAAGATTTTTTCTTGGAGGTGTTCAGTAATTCCATGTCCTGAATCTGTAATACTAATGATTATCCAAGAGGTGTCATGAAATTCTTTATTGTTTATTTCTTCTAAGAGGAGTGAAGTTTGCATATTTTTTAATCTTTCCGGGAGGAGGGGGACTTTCTCTATTCGTACTTCTAGTTTTTTATCTGTGAGATACATTGCTTGTATAGAGTTAAAGATGATATGTCTCCAAACCTGAGATAAATTTTCGGGAGTGCAGTTATATTTCAATTCATTTGGAAAATCCTTGTAAACATTTATCTTTCCCATGATATAATTGTCATACAAATGCACAGCCTTTTCAAACTCTGAAACTAGATCCACTTCTTTTTTGTCTAGGTATAATTCTGTGTTTAGATAGCTCCGTAATGCAAAAACTACACGGGAGGCTTTTTCAACTGCTATTTCTATATTATTAATTGAATTTGATTGGTTGGCAAATATTTGAGCAATAGAGAGAGATTCAATAAATTTAGCCTCGCCAAAAGTATCTACATAATAAGTGAAGGGTGATTTTAATTGTAGTAGTAATATTTGCTCGGCGAGAAAATCAATTCGCTCAAGATGATTAGAGAGAGTATTTTCTAACTCTTTTTTGATTTCTTTTTTTCTGCCACGCTCTTCTTTTGAAGTCATTGGTATTTTATTTTCGATGGATAGATTGAGTAAGGAATAAAATACTTCCTTTTCTTTTTCTGAGAGTGACTCTAAAAATTTGGGGACTCTATCCAGCATAGATGATAGGTTCCCTGCGATTAATTCTGAATTTGATCGTATGACACCTATTGGGTTATTGATTTCATGGGCGACTCCTCCCACCAGTTGACCCAAACTTGCCATACGTTCGGCTTCAATGAGTTGGGATTGGGTTTCCTGGAGATCCCGGAAGGCTTTTTCAATTTTGGTCTTTTGGATAGCCTGGTAGATAGAAGGGGATATTAATTTTACAAAGTTTTCTAATTCATGTCTTTGTTCTTTTGTTATATTTATAAGATTAGACTTAGTATATTTATTATCTGCAAATGTAATGGTTCCATAGCATTTACCCTCATAATTTAAGGGAATAATATAAGTGGATCTCATTTCCAATAAAATATTTATTTCGGATTCTTCTTTACACATCTTATCCAACCAGATAGGTTTATTCGTCAGAAATGTTTTATTTTTTTTAATACATAGGGAATGTATTGAAATACTACTATCTAATGGAATACTAATACTTTTAAATTGATTAATTATATCTTCTCCAATTATTGAATTATTAAATATTGAATCAAAGAGATCCAATTGATTAGTTTTCTCATTTACTACATATACTGTAAAGGAATTTATATTGTAATTATTCGATAGGAGTGTATCAAAATTATTTAATAAATCTGTAGTACCCTTGGATTGTATGATGACTTCCATCATTTGATTGAGTTTTTTGGTTTTTTCAGAAGAGAGTTCTGATTTTTGTTTTTCTATATTCAATTCATTCGTTCTTTCTATAACCTTCTGTTCCAAAGTTTCTGCTAAGGATTTTAGATCTTCTGCTAGGTTTTCACTCTTTGAATACGCTGAGGAATATTTAGTGGAGAGAAAGTAAGATTGAAAGATAATAAAAAAGAGTAATCCAATTGGAAAATAAAATCCAGTGGAAACTATTTCATTGCTATATAATATATCATTAATATTAGAAACTACTACAAATAATGTTCCAAATAAAAATGTTTTTGCAAATTCTATTTTTTGTTTAATAAATATTATAAGTTTTATTATAATATATAAACTTAATAAAATAGCTAATATTTGATTTATTTCTATGAGTTGGGAATATATTTTTAAAGGTGTTAATAAATTAATAGTAATTAATGTTATATTTATATATATAAATAATGTTATGAACCTATCTTTTTGTAATTGAGAAAATAATGAACTAAAAAATCGACTTAAACTAATTAATCCAAGAGGGATGAAAATATATTCTATTCTTATTAATAGATAAAATAAGTCTTCCCCCTGGCTGTGTAAGAAGTGTTCGCCAGTCAGTAGTCCCCTAATAAAAATAACTTGACAAAATAAACCAAACCATAAAGTAGTAGAATCTTTTTTTCTTTTGTAGTACAATCCTAAATGATAAATACCGATGATAAAAATTGCCCCAGAAACAAAAAGATCTAAAAATAGATTCTTGTCTCTATTTGAAATTATATTTTTATACTCTCCTAAGTAAAATGTTCCCCAAGGGCCCCCATACTTTGATTCAAAGTTGGATACCTGCAAAATGATATTTTGGGAATTTTCTCTTTTTAAGATTCCAATTTGTTTTTTTCTACCAGGCTTGTATGTTTCTTCAGAACTGCCTATTTTTCCACTTTCGAGAATAAGATCTTTATCAATAAATAATTTATAAGAAGTATTAGTAGTTCCTGTGTGAACAGAAAGGGTGGAATCCGTATTGGTGAGAAGTTTAAGTCTGTATGTGGCATATCCATAGCCACTGGATTTTTCCTTGTTTTTGAATTCCTGCCCATTCCAGGTTGAGGGGAAACGGATATATGCCTTAGATTTACATTTCTCTGTATTGTCTCCCGCCAAGCATAGATCATTGGCTTCGATTTCTTCCAGACTTAGGAATTCTTCCCAATAAAACTCCCACTCTCCCTCCAGCTTTAAAATTGCCCCCAAGCCTGACTCTGAAAACTCCCACTCCCGAAGATCCAAGACGCCTTTTTCTGCCTTGGGAGTGGGCATTGGGGGAGAGCAGTCTCCCAAAATCATGATGGCAAAAATTAAAAGTAGCGGAATGATTTTCATAAAAGTAGAACTAATTGTATAAATAATGATAAGTTTGCAATAAAAATTTTTATTTTTAGGATAGGAATTTAGAGTTATTCTTATGCAGTTTACTCTCTCACTGAGGTATAAAATCAATTGAATATATAAAAATTTCCGAGATAATAAATTATTGTAATTAGTTCAAAGATCTTATTTAAAGTGAAAAGCAATATGAATAAATCAGATATTCTTCGAAATCCACTGATTAATTAAAAAAGAATAAATTCAAGTTAACTTCTAAAAAAATCTTGCATTAGTTTTAATAATTATTATACAATAATTCATTTACAAACTTATTGATAACATTTAAGGATTATTAGGTAAAAATTATATGATATTTATCCCAATTTTATTTTTATTTATTACAAATCTATTCTCTGAGAGTCCAGTTATTGATTTAAATGAAATTAAATCGGGAAAAACTTTACTTATTAAAAAAGCTGATTTTTATTATCAAAAATCAGTTAGCCAAAAAATTCCTAGTTCAAATGAGGAACTCGAGTCAGGATGTATTCTCTCTAAAGAAAAATCAACATGCAAGGGCTATACGATTAATTCAGAAGTTTTTGATATACTGAGTAATACAATTTCCCCGGAGGGAGTAACTCTGAAGTTTAATTGGACTTCACAAGAGAATAAAAAGAAATTTGGGTATGATAAAGGAATTTCTCTATTTAGAATAAAATTTAAAAATATACAAGCAGATAGATATTCCCTATACCAGGCTAAAAAAGTATGCTGGACGAGTTGTAACGTATGGGAAAAAAGGGGAGATGAATTTATATTTTTAGGAGGTTCTGGAAAAGTATCAAATGATAAAAATCTTCATTCCCCCAGGTTTCTTCAAAGTATGAATTTTCCATTTAATGGAGAGGAAATATACATTGAAGTAGCGAATTTTTATCATTCGGACTCTGCTATGAATGAATTAGAAGTAGGTCTCAGAAGTGATACTAGTAAAATCATTTTTAAATGGGAGTTTTTCCCTCTACTCCTTTTAGGCGTACTACTAAATTCAATTATATATATGTTTTATTTATATATAAATCATGATAAGATCCAATATGCCCTTTATTATTCTATTTTTTCATTTATAGTATTCTTAAGAGTAATCACTCATGAAGGATATCTTGAAATATTTTGGACTGATTTTCCATTTTTATGGAGAATGAGAATAGAATATATAACATTTCTATTGCCGGGTATTTTCTATCTTTTATATTTAAATTATATTTTAGACAATCAACTAAATAAAATATTGTTGTTTATAAATATATCATATTTATCAATCGTATCACTAATGATTTTAACTACACAAATGGAGTTTTTTACTGAGTATTTAAAGTTACTTGAATTGGGGTTTGGATTATCTGGTTTTTCTATGGGTTTAGAAACAATACTAAAAAGTTTTAGAAGTAAATATAGCAGAGATATTCAAATATCTGCAAGATTAAATGGTTTAAATACTATTTTCTTTATATCCATGTTTATAATCGATTCAGTCTCTGGTATTTATTATCTTACAAATATAGCATTTATTATTTTTTCTATCATACAATCATTTATCATCAATAGAAAGAGTGGAAAAATGTGGAGACTTGCAGAGCATTTAACCATAAATCTCCAAAATGAAGTAACTGTTAGAACTAGAGAACTCTCTGAGCAAAAAGAATTGGCTGAGAGCACACTTCGAAATCTGCAGGCTACCCAATCCCAACTCATCGAAGCGGAGCGTATGGCAAGTCTCGGTCAACTTGTGGGGGGAATAGCACATGAAATTAATAATCCCATAGCTGTCATACATTCTCATGCTGAACTTCTGAAACATAACAATTCCACCACCCTCAAAATTGTTCCTGGATTTTTAGAAAGCCTATCCCCCCCAGAAAAAACTATCTTCTATGAAATCGTAGACCAATCCATAAAAAATAGAATTTTTCTCAATTCCAAAGAAGAAAGAAAACAGAGAAAGGATACCGAAAAGATTCTTTTGGATAGTGTAGAGGATGAGAATATTCGTACTACATTATCTGAATCTCTCGTCCACCTGAGGCTGCCGGCTCCCTACGAAAAGTATATAGAGGATCTGGGTGCCGAGCGATTTTCTAAATTTCTCACCATGGCAGAAGTGTTTAAAAACCAATCCAATTCCATCTCCAGCATAGAGATCGCTGTAGAGAAAGCAAGCCGTGTGGTGTTTGCACTCCGGAGTTATTTGAACACTGAGCTTGCCTCATCTAGAAAAGAGATAGATTTGGTAAAAGAACTGGAAAAAGCCCTTCATGTATATGATAACTATGTGATGGGGAAAATAAATGTACACCAAGAATTTCCGAAGGAATTAAAGTATACTTGCGTGGCTGATAATATTTCTCAGGTATGGAAGAATCTTTTTTTCAATGCCATACAGGCAATGTATCTCACGGATAAGAAGTTAGAATTAAAATTGGAACAAGTTGAAAAAATTCCAGAAAGTTTAAAATTGTACAATACTTCCAGCATAGTGGAAGAGTCTATATTTGGGAAGGATCTTGGCAAGGGTTGGGTGATGGTTAGTATTACTGATTCAGGAAGCGGAATTCCAATTGATCTTCAAGAAAAAGTATTTACCCCTTTTTTTACTACCAAATCATTAGGTGAGGGAATTGGACTTGGGTTGTATACCTGTAAGAAGATTGTCCATGAGCATAGAGGAGCTATGTTTTTTAAGAGTGGAGAGGGTAGTACAGAGTTTGTAATTGTATTGCCACTTTAGTTATTTGCACTACAGATAAAAAGGGAAATGTCAAGATTATTTTTATAGATAGATCCCCGCAGTAGGGATGGTAGGGATTTAGTCTGCAATTTGTATCGCAGACCGAAGCGATAGCGGAGTCCCGGACAGCCCGACCTAACGTAATAGAAATTAGTAATCTATAGAATAGTTAGTAACTTAAACCTAACTAATTGTTAGGGACTGTCCATAAATGTAATACGTTTATGATCTAACTTTTGGTTTTCTTTAGAACAATAACGCTTAAAGGAGGTAGACAAATTTCTAATGAATAGTGAAAATTGTGAACCAACCATTGTTTAGACCATTCTCCGTTATGATTTCCTTGGTTACTGCCACCATACTTAGATAGATCGGAATTGAAAATCTCCTCATAAAATCCATTTTCGGGAACTCCAATTCTATAGTTATAATGAGTGGTTGGTGTGAAATTGCACACAACGACCACAAAATTATGATAATCATTTCCCCTTCTAATAAAGGAAACCACACTATTATTTGTATCACTACAATCTATCCATGCAAATCCATCCCTGTCAAAATCTCTCTCGAATAGAGCCGATTCATTTTTATAAAAATGATTTAACTCTGATATAAATAATTTTGTCCTAGAATGTGTGTCGTACTCTAGTAATTGCCACTCAAGATCAGTCATTACATTCCATTCATTCCATTGTCCGAATTCCATACTCATAAACATAGTTTTTTTACCCGGATGACAGAACATATAGGCAAACAAACATCTGTGGTTAGCAAATTTTTGCCACATATCAGATGGCATTTTATTCAATATATTACGTTTTCCATGTACTATTTCATCATGAGAGAGAGCTAACATATAATTTTCAGAGTAATTGTACCACATACTAAAAGTTATAAAGTTTTGGTGGTACTTTCTGTTATTTGTATCTATTGCAAAATAGTCGAGCATGTCATGCATCCATCCCATATTCCATTTGAGATTGAATCCAAGCCCGCCCCGATCTGTCATACCTGTTACCATTGGATATGTAGAAGATTCCTCAGCGATGGAAATAATTCCAGGATAATACTGAAACAAAATTGAATTGAGCTGTCTTAAAAAGCTACTAGCTTCTAGATTTTCATTTCCGCCATAGATATTTTTTTCCCACTCTCCATCTTTTCGTAAATAATCCAGATAAAGCATAGAAGCAACCGCATCAATTCGAATCCCATCTATGTGATACTTTTCAAACCAAAACACTGCATTGGAAATCAGAAAATTTTTGACTTCATTCCTGCCATAATTAAAAATGAGTGTCCCCCATTCCTTATGCTCTCCCTTCA
>CANGZW010000040.1 GCA_947458405.1 Leptospiraceae bacterium | reverse complement strand
TCAATGTTCCACTTACACCCAATATATCACTTGTCCCGTTATTCCCAATAGACACATCCATTCGAATAGTCTCATTCTTATTGGGTATCCCATCATTATTCCCTGATGCCGAATAGCTAGTTCCATCATATACCAAAGTAGTACCTAAACATATCTTTCCATCACAAACAGCTTTTTCAGTTGTTCCTCCACCTGTTCCCCCAAATGGAAGACGAATCTCGCCTTTAATAATTGGAACTAGCATAGATTTGTTATCAGAATTTGATGGCATATTTTTTAGGCAATGCAAGGTAAATAGTATTATAATTATACAATATAGTCCTATTTTTTTCATATTTTAAAATCCTATATTATAACTCATTTTATAAATATCATCAAACACAGCCTCTCTGCCCAACAGAATAGGCTCTCTAGAATGATCTAACTGAAAACCATACCTTGAATTTTCGTTAGAATCACCACCCATATTTAAAAAGTACCATCCTATAGTTATAAAACTTAAAGCTGAGTATGTAGAGGAAAGTGAACTTAAGTCTTTTCTTTTACTCCTCAATTCGTTATCTGCATAAATTGAGATTAAAAATGAATTTGAAGAAGTAAGGGCTAATGCAAAATATAAATTGTTGGATGTATTGTATTCTGCATATTTAGAGTTATATTGGTTATAAGCATTGACTGCTCCACCTAAAAACATTGAAAAGAAGGATAATTTCACAAATCCACTTCCACTACCTTCGAATGTTCCCCCCAGTCCCGGATATAAGATGTCTATATTTCTAAAAACTTTTCTTTGTTCTCTCTCTTCCATCCTCAATCTATTTACTTCATTTTGCCTTCGGATATCTTCTTCTCTTCTAACATCACTTTCAGATTTACCATAAATTGTTTTATAAGTACTATCGTAGTACTTTTGAATTCTGTTATCTAAGAAAATTGAATTTGAATTCATTAGAGACTTAGCATCCATCATTGAACTATCTATTGCTTTTTTTAATTCTTCTGGTTTTATCTCATCCTGCTGGATATTTAGACTCATTTTTAAATTGATTTTTATAGCATTGTCACAATAATTTCTAACCCTATTGAATAAATTATTTGTACCTGTTTCTTTTGTGATCTTAATTTTATTTAGAAGTTCCTTTTTATAATTTTTATCTTCTTTAAAATCGTATTTCTGTACTTCGTTATAAAGGGACTCATATTGGTTATAGGCTTCTTGGAAAAGAAATTTATTGTATATCTCGTTGATCTGAATTTCTCTCCATCGAAAGTACGACATTCTCAATTTTTCCAAACGATCATTTAAAACCAATATGATCTCTTTATTTGTATTTGCATCAGCTAATGTATTGAATTCCCTATATATACCTTCATATCTATTTATGTATGATTCGTATGTACTGCCTACTAAATTTTTATCTTTCTTTAATTCAGTATCTACTTTTTCTAATTGATTCATTGCATGGTTTTGTATTGCTAAATTCTTATTTTTTATAAGTGAATTTAGATAATTTTCCAATAATTTTTTATCTTCATCTGCTATTTTTGTATTTAAAGTTAATATAATTCTATTATATTCTTCTATTGCTTTAAGATATTCATTATTGTTATAATATTTTATAGCCTTTCTTTCTGATAATTTAAGAATATTAATAATTTCATTGATCCTTTCATCCTGAAAAGATTCCGTCTTTACCGTTGATAATGGCTTTATCTCAACTTTATTTGTACTACCAATGTTAATCCCCTCATCGAAGACTTGAGGTGCATTCTTGTCATTGATAGAATATTCTTTTTTTAATATTTTTTGAATCAGTTCAGATATATAGAATTCCATTTGAGGAATGTAAAATGATTTTGTGACTTCAATTTCTAAAATCATTGAAGCATTGTCTTTATCAAAAAGTGACTTTTTTAGGGTAAGGTTGATCTTATTTCCAGACTCTTGGTACATTTTGGACTGTAAGATATAATCAGTGTCCAGAGACTCAGCAATCATCTGTAAACAAGTTGTCTCATTACACCCCATTTTTTGAGCCTGTGCTAGTTTTTTTTTAAGTTGAAATGCCATCTCGTCATCGTATATTTTTAATTTTTTTTCCGATTTGTTTAACAGCTCAATATTAATCAAAGATTGTGCTTTAGAAACCAAATTTTTATCCATTTCTGAAGCATTTACTGATGTAACATAAATGGATTTAGTTTTAGAATCGTTAGATTGAGAAAATAACGATATATTAAGTAATAATAAAAGAAATATTATCATATATGGACACAAAACCAGTACTATTTAATGAAATATACTTTCACTAATTTTTATCTATCTGAATCTAAAAATCTTTCAAAATTCAGTAAGTCATTATCACTTTTTAGATGTTTACTTCCATAATATAGACTGATCTTACAATATAATATACTTTACTTAGGACAAAATATTGCATTTGATATAAAAAAACTTACTTTATAATTTCGAAGATATAGAGAGAAATATCTATAAAGCAATAGATTCACCTAAAATTGAATTATCGAATATTGATTCAATTTATTTTAAATCTAGAGATTATCTCAAAAGAATAATCTGAGGATACTTCCCATCTTCTAGGGCAACTGGAAGTAGATTCATTTCCAATCCCCACCTAGTTTTCATCCGCTTAACCTGCTCAGTATGAAACTTTAGCCTCTCTACTTTTTTCAGAATTTGAATTTAGATTAAATAAAGGAAATGGTAAAACAATAGATGTAATAGTAGACGTTAGAGTTACTGTCACTCACAAAAGTGAAAGTTATCAAATTGAAATTTTGACTAATTTCTTTGAATTTTTCATCAAGCATGGACTTATGGAATTTACTATATATCAAATGAAAAATATCAATGAAACGAATTCTGTATGTAATCAAGTAAGGCTGAAGAGACATTAGTACTTCAGATAGTTATTTTTTATTTTAAATAACCAATCCGAATAATCCATAAAAATTTATTACCCATAGAGAAGATGTTAATATAAATTAACATTGAGAAAAACTTTATTTAAATCTTTTACAAATTGGTTAAGTTTAATTATGAGTAGAGTATTTTTTAAATTTATATACTTAGTTATTAATCACATGTAATAAAGAAAATTTTATGTATATTAATTAAATATATTTTTATCTTTATTAATATTATAGTAATATTTAATTTTATTTGAAATTTCATCTAAATTCATTTTTAATTTATTTTTTGATTTATGAACTTTAAAAATAAATAAAATTTGTAATGGAATGATAATAACTGTAAATAAACCAAACTTAAAGCACGTCTCTTTTTCTTTAATAATTAAACTTCTTTCTTTGATCTTTAAATTATTTTCAAGTAAATCTTTATCAATTAAATCATAACATTTACCTTTGAAAAAACATGATATAAATCCTCTGGATCTTTTAAAATTTTATGATTTTAATTTTTCATATTCTTGGAGTTCATTTTGATAATCATCTATACGTGATTGAAACTCTTTTGTAATAGTAATAGCTATAAATAGATATATAAGATAAAAATGTATATAGATATATTTCATATTTTCATTCTCATCCAAAAGTATAACTAGGTTTAGTTTTAGCTATATACTCTGAGATCTCATTTTTTTCATATTCATTTGCTAACTTGAAATTAATTTCTACCTTGTATGAATTTTGTTTTCGTGAATTTAATATTGTTAAGATTTGAATTCCCTTATCTGCAAAAAAGCATAAATCAGAAAATAAAAAGTACCTAGAGTGATTGTTTACATCCTTTCCCGATTTATCAAAATAAACGTACGACTTTATTTTTAAATTTTTAAAATTATTCCTTATATCATTAACTCTCTTTAAAATTACTGAATTGTTTAAATTAATTTCTGTCTCAGTATCGTTTAATTCTTTTGGAGTTTTAAATACAGAATGAAAATTCAATATTACCTCTCTTTTATACGAATCAGCTATTTCATCCAAAATTGAAAATAGTGGTGCAATATTTTTATCATAAGATTTTTGGTTTAATAAGATATTTTGCAATGAATATCTATCATATATCTCGATGCTTTTCTCTCCCGTAAAAAATAATAATTTAAGAATATGAGTTAACATATTCTTAACATCCACAATAGAAAGATTAGATTTATGTATATAGGAATCTCTATTTTTTTGATTTAATTTATAAATTAAACTTATATCACTTTCTAACTTTTCATTCTTAGGATGTAAATAAAAGGTGGCATACTTTTTAAGATTTGGATCAAAATCAGTATTTAATTTCCTCATCCAGTTAGAATTATAATTACACATCTCTTCTAAAGGAAATAAGGGCGAACACTTATCATATTTCAATTTATAGTAATGTTTTATCTTTTCTTTTATAGTTCCCTCAAATATATTCTCCAATGGAAATTTTGATAAATCAAAATAATTTAGGATATTCTCTATAAGTACATCTGGGAATTGAGTATCCGATTCTTCCCAATATCCAGAACTAAAAAGTGAAAGTATATTTTCTTCTGATTCGGTAAATTTCATTTAAAATAACATATCCTCTACTCTAGATTGAAAAAATGATTTGGGAAATTTTGCCATCCCTCCTCCCGAATCTAAATTTAGATTTATTAATACAGACTTTCCATCACTACCTACATCTACGTAGTACAATCCAAATTCTTCTTGGCTTAATTTCTTTTCTTTAATTAAACGATAAAACTTCCAAAGCATATTTTCAGAGTGAGTCTCCAATACAAATCGAAAGGAACTTTTGTAATCATGAAAATCATGATTAAAATAATAGTCATGATCTTTATTGAAGTGTTCTAAAGTATTAAATTCAAAAAATGAATCTTTATTCCCATAAAATGATTTTCCATTGTTAGTTAATTTTATTTTATGATAAATATCAAAAATAATATTAATAAATTTAGACTGTAAATCAGGATGAAGATGAAGTTCTGGTTCTTCAATTAAAAGTATTTTCTCATAAAAATCATCTGATTTATTGGAGAAAATGAAGTAAAGAATAGACAATATATTTTTAAATCCAGAGCCTAAATCAAGAGGATCAAAAGGATTTTCATCCTTATCATAAATTATTATATCTATTTTTTTCTTTCGATTGATGATATAATTAGAAATCTGAGGTACAATCCTCATATTAAATATTTCTTTCAAATAGAAATTGATTTGTTCAATATATTTCTCTATTAATTTAAAATCATCAAAGTTTCTTTTATCAATGATACTTATTAATTTCTCAATACGATTTGTCTTTATATGAACTGGAACTGGAAAAGACATCGAATCTATTGAAAAAAGATTAAATGGATTTTTACCAAATTGATTTTCATCAATTTTACCTTCGTTATTATTATATATAGTGTTTCTTAAAAATATATTAAATATTTTTTGTTTCTTAAGATTATTCATTATCCAGAAAGTATTAAGGTAAAACTCATTTTGTAAGGTATTATATTCTAATAATTTAATATTATCTGTATTTATATTTATTTGAAATTCATCTAAATTTTTTAATTCTAATATATTATTATTTATTAATATTTTATTTGATGAAAATCCCCTAGATATTTTATTTAAATTGAGAATATTTGAGATATTATCTTTATCATATGATATCATGATATTTAATAAATCTTCTAATGAAAAGGAATCATCATCATTTATATTATTATTACTTAAAAAATCATTTAAAAAGTCTTTAAATCCAATCATATAAAGATCATTTATAAATAAAAAAAGTAATAAATTTATTTTATTAATTAAATAAATTTTACCTTTAAATTTTGAAAATCTGAACTTTAGTTTTTCAAAAGAATATGTAATTTTACTCAACTCAATAGAATTCTTATTAATTTTAAATTTTAAATTACATTCTAAAAATAAACAATTTTGATTCAATAATCTTAATCTGAGTAATTTTATTTTTCTAAATAGCACAGAATTTAAAGTATTTTCAATAATAAAAAAACCATCGTACTCATTTTCATAATTAGTATAAAAAAATGAATCTATTTCATTAATAACTTTATTCCATAAGCCTTCTTTAGTCTCAACATCTTCTTCACCAAATATTTCCTTAAGAATTGTATTAAAAAAATCATGTATATCCTCCTCATCCTCAAACAAATCAAACCTAAACGTAATCTCAAATGGTTTCTTTGGATCATGGCTGATAAAGTTTTCTATATCTTCTAATCCAAATTCTTCTTTATTGATCCCTGTTTCAAACAAATCAGTAAGTTCAGAATTTACTATAGCATGGGCTATCTTGTATAAATACAATAAACTAGATTTACCTGCACCATTCTTTCCATAAATCAATGTAAACGGTCTAAACTCTATAAAATCCGTTTCTTCAAAATTCCTAAAATTCTTCACCTTAAACTTCATCCCCATCCTCCCAACAAAAGTTCTCTTCTCTCTTTCTCATTCATAACCTCAAAACAGGATTCCCATGCTGTGTCTGTTGTGATGGCGTTTTGGTTGTACTTTACTTCAAAGGGATGAAGGGATTCTGCCCGTTTGATTTGTTTTTCAATTTCCTGTTCGGAGTCTAGGGCTTCACTGACCCATACGTCTTCGAGTGTGTCTGGAATTTGACCGAAGAGTGTTCTTACATTCTCCAAGCGTTCGGAAAGTTTTCTGTGAACATTGTCCTCCACCGAATCTTTGTATCTCATGTTATAAATATAAATTGTATTGTGTGTTTGACCGATCCTTTGGATTCTCCCCTTTCTCTGTTCCAAGCGGGTGGGATTCCAAGGTAAATCGATATTGATTAAACTCCCCAAAGTTTGTAGATTCAAGCCTTCAGATGCCGCATCCGTTCCGATCAATATTTTGATTCTGCGATCCTTTACCATTCTCTTGATTTCTTCTCTATCGACCCGATTCATTTTTCCATCTTTTAAGCGGGCAGATTTCATCCCCCCAGCATAGAGTCCTATGGTTTCTTCGGGAATTCGTTTGGAAAGTTCCTCTGCTATCCAGAGGGCTGTATCATAGTAACACGAAAACAAAATACATCCCCGTTCCATCCATGGCTCTGTGTTTCTCAGTCCCTCTGTAAGTATTTTATAAATCATTTCCAGTTTGGGGTCTTGGGACTGATTGATTTCTAGCGAGGATATAATTTGTCTGAGTAGGACTTCCTCTTCACCCAGAGCTGGTGGTATGGTTTCCACATCCTCTTCTTCTATCTCTGGATCTACATCAACCGAACTATCCCCATGCAAAAATTTAAAAGAAGTATTGTAGCCCGCTTTCATGGAACTTCCAATTCTTCTGAGTAGAAAGGTCTCCAGAAATCCCCTTCCCCTCTGCTGTCTTGCAATCAGAGCACAGTATTCGATAGATTTGTCATACGCATCTTTCTGATAGGAACCCAATTCGAGGGCTTCGGAATCATTTTCTCCAAAGAGAAGCACTTCCACCTTATCTAAGAGGGGTTTACCCGTTGTCGCATCTATGGTTTCTTCCAGATACTTTCTGGTTCTCTGTATGATATGTCTGATAAATGGATTGTGATCTTTAAAGAAAGTTCTTCGTAAATCTTCCAGTCTATCTCTATCTCCCGGAAAAAGTTGATTCAAATCATTCTGGGAGGCAATAAACTTGGAGGGTTGTAAATTCAGAGAATCCCGAATGGATTCAAATTCTCTCAGACCATCCCTTGTGGTTTCATTGGCGGGTGGCAGTGGATTTCTTGTCCAATTCCAAAACTCCTCTACATTCAAATTCAATGACTCGGGTTCCATGACAGACTGTATTGCATTGACGGGTCGGTTCCATTCACTGAAATCATCCCCGAGAACACGTCCATAATTTACATTCAAAAGAAACAATAGATCCCAAGCCTCTACAGGGTGCATCTGGACGGGAGTGGCGGAGGCTAAGAGCAGAGTTTTTGTCTTACGGGCAATTTCTCTCATAAAGGAAAAAAGCTGGTTGGAATCATTGGGTAAGGAATAGTCTCTATCCTCTGCTCTGGGGATATCGGAGCGTCTTGCCCTATGGGCTTCATCGAGAATCACACAATCATATTCATTTTGAAGAAGGTATCTTACAACCGCACTTCCCCTTGTTATCAAACCCTGAGATATAAGTCCAATTTTTCTGGGACAATTTTTGATTCCTCCCGCTCCCCTGTTTTCATGTTGAACCCCATTCTCATCGATCCAGAGTTTTCCGTTCCAGACAGCAGAGGGAACATCCAAGAGATTTAAGAGTTCTCCCTGCCATTGAAAGAGAAGGGTTTTCGGGGCGATGATTAGAATGGGTTTGGTTCCCAAAAGTCCGATCAACTGGGCACACATAGCCAGTTGGAGGGTCTTACCGAGTCCCACCTGATCGGCTAGGAGGTATCTTGCTCCCCCAAACTTTTTATGGTCTTCGAAAACTTTTTGAACAAAGTATTTTTGGTGTGACCAAAGACCGTTTTGTTTTCGATACACGGGAGTTTCCACGATGGCAGGAGAGGGATCGGGGCTTTGTTTTTGTTTCCATTCCTTTACGGTGATAATTTCCCGCTTGGAGATTCGATTTATCTCCTCAATGATTTCTCTGGTCAACGGAAACGCATAGGAATCCCCCCAGAGGTCATTGAACTCCTTCTGAACCCATTCCACTGCGGACTCAGAGGAATCCTCCCAAACCAGCTCATAATTGAGTTTCCAGCCATTGACGGATTCATTGGCACTTCCAATAAAACTTGTATTAGATCCATCCCGAAATGTAAGAACGCCCGCCTTTCCATGAATCAGACCGAATCGCTCTTCGGGAAGAATTTTAACCTCCAAGCGTCCCGATGCCAAAAGAAGATAGAGGGCTTCCAATCTATCCTTGGGAACCTCTTTTCCGATGAGATCGGCTTCATTGAATTCCCGCCAGAGAGATTCTTTAAATTGATTGGATGGGAGGGAGGCGGGAAAATTATCTATACTACGACTTTTGCCGTATGTCTGGAGGGAAATATGGGAATTGCAAATCATTCTCACCTTGGGAATATGGGAAAGATACTCCCCTGCAATTTCTAAAATGGAGAGACTGAAATACCCGGCTATTCTGTCGTACGAAACGGCATCTCTCAATTTGACATTCAAAAAAGATTCCAAAAGACTGGAACCTCTTCTAGAGAGCTGGAGGGAAGAATATCGATGGATCATATCCTTTAGCTACGATCCCCTTCCACAAGTCCCGCTATGAGATTTGCCATTTGGGAGGGAATCTTCCAATAGTCCAGTGTGACACCCAATTTTGAAAAGTATCGCAAGAGACTCACAATTTGGGATTTTTTATCCCGATAATTTTTCATTTCTGTTTGCAGGGAAAACCTTCCCTGAGAAGCACCCCCAGACTGTATGGCACTGTGTATTGCATAGAGGGCATAACGGGTGGGAGAACTACCAAAGCCCTCGTCCCCCAATCCCGAACTTCCAAATTCCATGGGAGTTTTGGCACGGGAATCATTGGCTCGAAGGGAATGCATGAGAGATTCATACTCTCTAATCCCATATCCCCTAGCCAATTCCTGAAAAGCCCCCAATGTATTTTCCCCCCGACTCTCCATGTCGAGACCCTTGATGTAGTATCTCTCCATACCCGAAAGATCCATCCAGAGTGGTTTGGAAATTCCATCGGGGATGAGATAATTAGCCGCCACAGTTTTGGCATTTTCGATGATGTCTTCCAGAGGACTTTTTTCTCGATTCCGGGAAAGTTCCCGTTCCACATTGATATCCCCCAAATTTTTGTAAGACGTAAGCACTCTGAGTGCCGCCGCATACGCCGCCAATTGGTAATCGGTATCTCCAAAATTGGGCTCTTCTTTGTCATCCAATTTCATCATGGAATCCACCTGCCTTTTGACCTCATCCTCAATTTCGGGGATGAGTTCATCCAAAAAGGCTGTGTTAGTAGAAATATTTTTTCGTAGTACAAGTAGTACAGTTCCCTGCACATAATTTCCTTTTTTGAGTTCGGAGGTAGTTTCCGTGGCAATTGTCCAAGCCGAAGTCACCCGTAATCCGCTTGCCCAAAGAATGATGGCTAAATCTGCCCAGACTCCTGCATCCTGATGAGTAAACATGACCACCTGCATTCCATTGTCAGGCATGTGATCTGCAAGGTTTTTATAGGCTTCTACCATAGAGCGACGAAATCCTTCTCCTTCCCCCTTGATAGCTAAAGACCGTTTGCTATCGGTATACCATTCAGGAAAAAGTTTAGGGATATGTTTTTCATACCATGCGAGAAAGAACTCTGTTAGTTCATGATAAACTACAGCATCTGCATAAGGAGGATCTGTTATCCAAAAGTCAGGAATAGAATTAAATTTCTGTTGAATATTTCTTACATCTATACTAAATCTTGATTTAAATTTTTTATTTGGTAAATTTATATCTATTGAATTATCACTCACCCATCTAGACCTTGTTTCAGATAAAGTTCTAGTAGCATAACTCATAAGTGTATTTAATGCTTGATTATAAAAAGTTTGTGAGATTGAATCTCTTGAACCTCCAACTCCGAACTGACAAAGTTTACTATTCCAATTAGCTACTGAACCAAGTCTTAAAAGTGAAACAGTATTATTAAAATTATTATTGCTAATCTCATAAGTAATATATAAGTATAATCCATTCACCAACAACTGCCTAGGATTAAAAAGCTGATGCCAATACGCCCATCCTCTTGTTCTAATTGGTTCACTTGTCTTCGCACCTTCTTCAATCTTTTTAGAAGGCACATACCCTTTCTCCTGCCAGTCTGCAAATCTTTCCCGCAAGAGTTGGTAAACTTTTTCTTCCCGTTTTAGATCTTCCTTTGTGGGGGCTGTGTAGTACCTATATTCCACTTGAGAGGTTTCCTCATTTTCTTCTGAATTTTCCGAGGATAAAAGTACTTCCGAATTTGGTGTTTTCTTTTTGGAATTTTTTGCTGATTTAGTTTCTATCTTATCTCTCTCTGCCACATAGCGAATGCAGTACAATCGTTCCTGAAATACATCCCCTTCCCGGGGCAATATATCCTCTTTTTCCCAGAGACGCAACCCGCCCCTATTTTCCCGACGAATCAAACTCATGGGAACGGGATTGGGATTTTTGGGATGTACTACATAATTATTTTTAACCGTTCCCGCTTTTGCTTGCTTCATTTCTGTTTCTGAGGCGTTCATTTTAATTTCAATATCGTACCGTTTATTCTTTTCATCGGGATGCAATATAGCAACTGTCTTGGTCTTTTCTCCAATCACCCAACTAGGGGCAAGTGGTACCTTCCAGCCCGTGTCGGGGTCTTCCACTTCTACGCAATACAGATAGGCATCGGCTCTATGGTTTTCTTCATTGTGTTCAATTCCCCATTCGGTGACCTGTCGATCCACCTCTTTATAGATTTCTTCCTGTGCCTTTCTCACTTCCTGTGCTACTGTTTCTCCCCCTCCCACAATATGAAGAGCCGCCCAAGTCAAAAGGGCGGCAACGGGATTGAGATCACTGGCATACACATCACAACCCATTCGAGCCGCTTCAAAGGGAATGCTCCCTCCCCCACAAAAAGCATCCCCCACTTTGGGTCTGTGACCGAATTTGAGTTTACCGAGTTCTTCTATGAGTTCTGGCAAAGAATTGGCATTTGTCTTGAGATACGTGTTTATTTCTTTCCAAGTTTCGGGGGAAAGATTCTCCACATGCTCGGGACGAACACAGTAGTCCAATTTTTCATCGTAATACAGAGATTGAAATGCAAGTTTCTCAAAGGCTTCTTTTTCATTTTCAGACGTACCTTTGATCCAAGAGTACGATTCATTTTTTTTCTGAATATAAGTATAGAGTGTGCTTTTTAGATCATGGGTAATCTGCGGAAAAAGACTCACAAAACCCTGAACCTTTTTCAATACCCTCTCCTGATGTGGCTCATCCGTAAGAATACTCACTATATCTTTGGCAGTTATCTTTTTACCACTCTGCTTCTTTCGAAGCCACAATCCCTCATCATCCATAGTCATAAGTTTCAAAAAAATTTCTCTATCCTTAACAGGATCATCCGAAGCGGGCAAAAGAAGTCCCAAAATAGTAGCCCTAACCAATACTAGAGGCTTCCTACCCCACCACTTCCCAAGACCAGTAAGGGTCTGACTATAATTCGCCATACGTTCCTTGTACGACTCTTTCGATATCTTAGATACCGGAAACTGTGTTTCAATAAAAGATAGCTCCCCTCGCATCACTCCCCCAAAATTATAAAAAAAACCTACTTGTATATCCGTAGCTTCGACACGCTCAGCCACCGCCTTCTACTAACCCAAACCAATCGGTCATTGAGCCTGTCGAAATGACATACACTAACCAAATCACCCTAAAAACAGAACCTATCCACATATCAGTAGCTTCGACACGCTAAAGCCACTGCATTTCTTCCAACCCAACCCAATCGGTCATTGAGCCTGTCGAAATGACATACACTAACCAATCACCCTAAAAACAGAACCTATCCACATATCAGTAGCTTCGACACGCTAAAGCCACCGCATTTCCTCTAACCCAAACCAACTGGTCATTGAGCCTGTCGAAATGACATACACAATCCAATCACTTAAAAACAGAACCTACTTGTATATCCGTAGCTTCGACACGCTCAGCCACCGCTTTTCTTCAATCCCAAACCAATCGGTCATTGAGCCTGTCGAAATGACGTACGCAAACAAAATTACCCAATAGAAACAGTCCTATAATTATGATTCACATTTTCAAAACTACCAACCAAATTTTTATATAACTCTCCAAATTCTGTATAATTCTTCGATAGTAATATCAATTTATCAAAATTATTTTGAATCAATGCATCTTTTTTAGATCTACCCCAGCCTTGAATCTGCTTTTCTCTATAAAATGCATCTTCGATTTTATCAAATTCCTCTATATAAACTAACTCAACAGGTTGTCTTTTTCTTGTATAGTTAGCTCCTTCAAAATTACTATGCTCCCAAAACCTTTTTTCAATATTAATTGTACTACCTGTATAAAAAGTATTATCTGAACATTTAAGTATGTATATATACCCTTTCACTTTTTATCTCCTTAAATAGTATCTTCAACACTCTCAAGCCACCGCTATTCTTCCAACACACTCAAATTGGTCACCACGCCTGTCGAAATGACGTACACAAACCAATCTCTCCATATCAAACTCAATAACAAAACTATCCCACATATCAGTAGCTTCGACACGCTCAGCCACCGCATTTCTTCCAACCCAAACTAACTGGTCATTGAGCCTGTCGAAATGACATACACTAACCAATCACTCCATATCAAACCTTCCCGCATATCCGTAGCTTCGACACGCTCAGCCACCGCTTTTCTTCTAACCCAAACTAATCGGTCACCACGCCTGTCGAAATGACATACACAAACCAAATCACCCAACATCTATCGGATTCTCAGTCAATGCGTATCTCACTGCTTTTCTCCAGCCTCTACTTCTATTTTTCAATGCTTGTCCTGTTGCGGCGGCGGTCATTGTATAGAGCCACCAGCGTTCTTCGGGTTTTAGTCCCAACCAATTTTTAAGTGCTATGGGTATGTCACCGGGATCTGCTTCTTCAATTGCCCAACAGAGCAATGTCAATTCTTTGCCGAATAAACGGGGAATAAAATTATATCCTTTTTTAAATTGGGAGGACTTTAATCCTGCAAGTTTCATCCTTTTGTTGAAATCAAAACCAATGGTGTCCTGTATTGCATTCCAACGATCTCTGGAAAGTACTACACGCATACGGGGAGATTCCACCGGGATTTCATATTCAATTTTTTGTCTATCTATATTATCAAACATTTCATCATGCTCGCTTATATAGACATAGGGACTTTTTCCATCTGTTAAATTGACTAAAAAGTGATACTTAGTATCTTCGGGATTAGCACCAAATGAGAGGGGAGTTTCTAGAATAGCTTTTTTCTTTGGTTTCATGATTGTGATACCTCTTCAGCTTTATACTCCAATTTTAAATCCGATGTGAGATGTAAAAAATCTTCTCCACGGGGAAAAAAGAATTTATCAATACGAAGACTTACCGTATTTTCTCCCCCACCTACCTTGGTTCTGTGAAGATCTATTAAACCAATAAATTCATTGGGTTCAAAGTCTAATTTCTCTCCAGTTTGTAAGTCTATGTACTTCGCCTGATCTTGGGTTTGGATTCTCAATCTTAACTTGGATATCTCCACATGGAGAGAACCCAATTTTTGTAAAAACTCATATACTTCACCTGTAGAATTCAGATCATGCCTTTTGTTCCAAATGAGGGGTCTGTCCCTATCAATATGGGCATCTGTTTTTCCTTCGGGATCTACATCAAAAGATAGAATATCCGAAACAATTCCATCTTTTTCAGCGTAGGACAAAATTCTGCACTTTCTTGTGATAGGAAAAGTTGATTCATAATTTCCACCAAACTCTTTGGGACTTGAACCGTCTGTTGTATAACGAATTTTACCTGAAGGGATTGCCTTTAGTGTTATTAGAGATGAATTTCCCTGTTTGGTAACCTGATACTTCAATTTAATTTTATTTTTCCAGTGAACTATTTCTCCCTTTGGATGTTCCCCTTTGGAATCTACACATAAAAATTTAACATTGAGGTCTGCTGTTTCAAAGGAACTCAGGTCAATTACCTTTTGGGATTGTTCGGTGGGATCTGCTCCATAGTCATAATAAATTGTATCTCCATTGGTTGCCCTGAGATTTAAGCGGACACTTCCCGTGTCTTCATTTCTATAAATCTCTTCTAAGACAATTCCAGTGGTAGGTTTGGGGAATGGTCCCTTATTTATAAAACGTCCATTTTCTCTCCATATTTGCTGGCGAATCATTCTGTCTTTTAGTCTATCGAGGGCATCGGGTCTATGCCAGCTCCAGACATCCTGCATAGCCGCCCTCTTCTTGATCTCAGTCCATTCCATCTCTTGAGAAGTAAAGAGTCTCGCTTCGCATTTCAATCTAAATGTATCGGAATCAATGTCCAGAGTAAATTTTTGCTTTTGCTCAAGTGTCTTACGAATTTGTTCTTCTGCTATGAAATTATTTTCAGTGAAATTCATAGAAATATCTGTATCGTAAAGTCTATCTTTGGTAGGGTAGTACAATTTATTGAAAGTTTCTCTTGTGGCACTATAAAAGTTATGGTAGTATTGATCTTTGAGTTCTATTGCATCCTTAAATTGAAGATCTGTTTCGGGAATTTTTTCCTGCTTAAATTCCTGAATGATATGTTCAATTGCTTTTATATTCTTAGCAGAAGTTCTAAGAGAATCCATTCCAGCCCTTTCTCCTGTTAGAATTAAAATTCTGTTTTTATAAACTTGATTGCTATAAAAATCGAGATAGTCTTGAGGTAGATTGTTACCCGGAAAAGGCTCTTTAATAATTAGGGTTGTTTTTTCATACTTAATCTCTAATTCCTTCCAATCTGGAAATACAGTTACGGTCTGATAGACATCTCCATTGATAGTTTTAAACATTTCTTTCAATTGTTTCTCAATTTCTCTACGGGGAGTTTCACTGTCGTACCCACTCGTGAGTGTATTCAATTTAGCAACAATGTTCTGGGTTTCTTTGAATAAATACTTCCCTTCCCTATCCACATGCATATACCAACAATTTGTTCTGAGCAGGGGAAGAACTGTCTGACGAATTTCATTGATACCTGTAGTCGGACTTACAAGATAATGAACTAACTCTGATTCACTGAGTCCCCTGAGAGCATTCGGAACCAATGAGAGGGATGAAAAATAAATTAATTTTGCAGTTTCCTGAAATATTGTAGTACGTTTGGATTTATCCAAATCCTCAGCAGTGGCATTTCCCTGAGAGGCTATATCCTTACTGATTGAATTGTTGAGGGAAGAATTGATTTGATAGAGGATACTCAAAGTATTTGAATCGTTCAAATCAAAATGATGCGGACAGAGAAGATAGATGGGTTCATTTTTTCTTTCATTAGAAAATAACGAAACAATCAAAGTCCTCATAAGTCGAATCAATCCCCTAGTCTGCTGAAAACCCGGATTCTCTCTAAATCTTGCATAGAGATCTTTGATGGAAGGATGAAATGGATAAGTGATTTGAATGTGCTTTTGAAAATCCTCCGGGTTTGCAATGGTTAGTTCCATTTCTTTGGCATTTTTTAGTTCTTTGGAAAATGTTTGAGAAACTTCTATGATATTTGCATCGTTCAAAATTTCTTTGAATAGTTTCTTTCTGAGAATGCTAAAAATTTCATCAGAATTAAGTCTTACAGGAGCGAGATCCAATGAAATACGTTGGGATTCATTGTCCAGATTTCGTAGGGATTGGGATAGCTGTTCCGATCCACTTTCATAAGTCGCCTTGAGATCGGAGATAACAACCAATACATTGGATAGTTCTTTTTTCCCAATGGCGGCAAATAGATTGGCAATGGCAGTTGTGGTAACAACAGAAAGATCTGAATTTCCAACGGGGGTTGCCTTAGCACCCTCATAATAAGGGGGAAGTTCATCCAATAAAATAAGTGTGGGTGTTGGGGACTCCAAAAGACGAATCCAAGCGGTTTCCCCGGGAGCCTTTAGAATTGGTGAGTAGTATTCTGAAAAATCATTCAGTTTTCCCAATTGCCTAGCCAGTTCCCCCCAGATGCCGTGAGGAGCATCACTTTCCCTTCCCGAAAAAGATAAAACTCGAATTTCTTGGGTGGGATGTACTTCAATCTTTTTTTCCTTCAATAGACTTCTATATCTGGGATACTGACAGAGAAGACCCAAAACCACCATATTATGGGTCTTTCCTCCCCCCATTGCCTGCGTTAATTTGATAAGAGCAGTTTCCGAAGTTTTGTTAAATCTTTGAAATGCTACCTGAATGAGCTGATGCATCCCTTCGGTGATAAAGTTTTCCGAGAAAAACTCCTCTACTTGAATGGTACCTTTCAATAGATCGGATAGGTTGAGAGCATAGGATTGCTCGTTATTTTGTAGTATAGCATCTCGGGGAATGCAAGATTCTTGAACTGTTTTCATGATATTGTGCCTTTTTAGACTGCGAGACCTTTATATTTTTTATCTACTACTTTTCAAGTGAAATGTGGAATTTTGAGAAGGATAGACAAAAAATGTGGAAGTATGGAAATACTTCATTTTTGATAAATATAGAATTTTCTTACTATTTCTAGAATTATTTCACTATTATAGCAGGAATTACTTGACGAACTTCATTCATAAAATATTATTTTAATATTTTTTATGAATGATATATATTTATTAAAAGTTGGGGATTTATTGTTTTTTAGCTTAATATCAATAAATATTTAAATATGATTATAGATGAAAATTTTATACAATGTGGTAAGATAACTAATTATAGCGAAAAAATTGCTTTTGAGAAAATTGAAAACGTAATAGTTTTGGGAGGAATAAAAAATAAATTTTATCTCTTAAAAAATTATTCATTATTTTCTGGAAACAATCATAATCCCTTGGAATTAGACCTAGTAGTGATATCTACACGTGGAATCTATGTAATCGAGATCAAACATTGGAATGAAAACTTTGATAATGATAAACAGAATGATTATATAAATAAAGAAATTATTAAACTAAATGATAAGTGTAAAATTCTTAAATCAAAAATTGAAAGTAGTAAAATTCTTGGAAGTATGTATATTAATGGAAAATTCCTACTAACAGATACCAAGGATAATAGAATTAAAATTCAAAAAAATGGATTATGGTTTTATTCTTTAAATAATATAAAAGAAATATTAAACCTAGAAGGTTCAGAGCATATAAATGATGTTAAAATTAAACAAATTAAAGATTACTTATATAAAGGTGGTGATTACTATTTTAGTAATAAAGGTTACTTTAATTTAAAAGATTTATGGGAAGAAGGTAATCATAAGGTCTACTCTGCCAGAAAAAATAATAATGATATTCAATTACATACATTTGATTTGACTAGTTTCTCTAAATCTATAATTGAGAAGGAAAAAGAAAAAGCCAAAAGAGAATTTGATATCCTGTATAAATTTTCAAAAGTACCTTTTTTTCCAACATTATATGAACCATTTGAAAGTTTACCAGACTACAGAGATGAAGTTTGTTTTTATTCCATTATAACACCTAACTATCCAAGTATTGAAAATAAGATAACAGATAAAAATTGGGATATATTTGATAAAATCAGGTTTACTGCAAATAGCTTGTTGGCATTGGATAAGATTCATAATTTATTAAATGAAGAGTTAAATAATCAATATGATAAGAAACTTATCTTAAGAAATCTTAATTCAAAAAATATTTTAGTAACCAATAATATTAATCCAACTTTTACCCAATTGAATTATGTAAAAATTCCAGATGCTCAAACGATTTCTGAAAATATTAAATTAACAATAGATGAATCAATTCCTCCCGAAATAAGCAATGGAGACATTAGAAATGCAACTTATAAAAGTGACATTTATTCCATCTGTTATTCTCTATTAAAAATTTTTGATATTAACAGTGAAATAGGTAAAAGTATAATCTTTATTTTAAAACGAGGTTTATCTAAAGATGCAGAAAATAGACCATCATTAATTGAATTGCATAATGATATAAATTCTATTTTTAATTCTATTAAAAGTAAAGAATCACATAAGATTCATTATAATAAATTTGAGATTGGAAATAAAATAAAGTTTAAGTCAGAATATTATAAAATAACTAACATAATCGGTGAGGGGGGAATTGGAGAGAGTTATAAGGTAATAGAAATAAATGAAAAAACAAATGATGAATATGGTACTTATATAGGTAAAAGAATTAAAAATCAGGAAAATTTTATCTCTGTACAACATGCATATAAAAAAGTAAAAGCATTAACTGCAAGTCCATATCTAGCTACAATTCATGAAATAGCATCCGATTGGGATCAAAATAGCTTTGTTTCTATATTGAAATGGATACCCGGAAGTGATCTACAATCATATAAAGGTTATTTGCATATAATTGAAGATGAAAAAATAGAAAATTTTTTGATAGAAAAATTATTAAATATTTGTGATGCACTTCAAAATCTACATAATTCTAATCTGGTTCATGGGGATATTAATCCTAGAAATATCCTTATTAGTGAAAATAATAAAAGTTTTATTTTAATTGACTATGATTCTGTAGTTGAAATTGGTAGTACGCCAAAATTTAGAAATAATAATTTATATAACTCTCCTAATTTAAGGAGTGGTAATTCTATTTTACCTAAGGATGATCTATACTCAATTTCTATAACATTATTAGATTGTATGTTAGAGGACTCTCCTTTTCACTACCAGAATAAATTGAATTTAGAGAGAGGAATAAACTGGGAATTATTTGAAAAGTTTAAGTTAACTAAATTTATAAAAATTCTCAAAGAGTTAATTGAAAATTCATCTATACGAGATGCATCTGAGGCTATTAGTTTTATTAATTCAGAATCAATCTTAAAGAATCATCCAAAGCCTATACTAATAGCAAAAGATAAGAAAAGAAATGAAAGATTATTAGATATATTAAAAACATATCCGGGATCTTTAAGAGGAAATATAGAAACTAGAGGCTTAGATTCAAATTTCGCAGTTAATACTTATATAAAAACATCCTTAGAAATTGAAATCCTAGATAAAATAAAAAAGAGAGAATTAAAGTTATTAATTCTCTTGGGTAATGCTGGAGATGGTAAAACAGCTTTACTTCAAAATTTATCAAAGGAATTAGGTTATCCTAATAATTCAAGTGAAAGGTTATATAACTTTATCACAATCGATGGAATAAATATAAATGTTAATTTAGACGGTTCAGCATCTTACAATGATAAGTCTGCTATTGAACTTCTTGATGAATTCTTTAACCCTTTCTTAAAAAATGAAGTGCCTTCAAATTTAACTAGTATGTTAGCAATCAATAGTGGACCTTTTTATAAATGGATTTCAAATTTAAATGAAGATTCAAAACTTCGTAATCAATTTTATAAAGTTTTGATCGAAGGGGACTATTCTGAATTAAGAACAGATTTTAGGATAATGGATTTAAATACTCGATCTTTAGTTGGTAATATTTCAGAAAATGATAAAATTATTGAAGTCAATTTTATAAGAGAATTAATTTTGTCATTAATAGGTGAGAACTTTGACCAACATTGGTCAGAGTGTAAAAATTGTATCTCGAGTAATAAATGTTCAACTTTTTATTCAATGAATCTGCTTCATTCAGATAAGAAAGATATCATAATAAACAATTTAATATTAATTCTACAACTTGTTCATCAACTTGGGAAAGTGCATATTACGATTAGAGAATTAAGAGCATTTATAAGCTATGTGCTTTATGGTATTAATTATTGTGATGACTATCATAGTAATGATAATATTGATTTAGAATATTTTTTTAATAGAATCTTTGATACTCTATCTACTGCAAGACAGGGAGAGTTATTAAAAGAAATTTCACAGTTAGATCCATCTTTAATTTCTCATCCAGATATTGATAAGTATCTTTTATTGAGTGATAATAAGATATTTAATGAACTTAACTTTACTGAAAGAAAAAGAAAATATTTTATGACAGAGTCAAGTGATGAAATTCTTAAAATTAAAGGAGATAATAATTATTTTGGCATTAATAAAGCTAAACACTTTGAAAATTTTTTAAATTTCCCACTTCTAACAGAAAATGAAAGACTAAAGATCAAAGTTAAAATCTTAACGGGAATTTCAAAAATAAACTTTTTGCCATCTAAAGCATATGAAAATCAATCTTATATACCATTTAAAGTAAATCAAAGAACTCCAACTGAGACTGTATTCTGGGTGAATAAGGAAATTAGTTATTTCAAGTTAGAAGAGAATCAAATATACAAGTCCTTTAAACATCAGTCTATTCTGCATAATTTTCTAGTATTATATTATTCAAATGATATAAATGAAAAATTACTAATAAATTATGAATTATATTTTTATTTATTAGAGTTAGAAAGTGGAACTCAACTACCAAGTGAAATCACGTACGACATATTTTCAAACTTATCAATCTTTGTAGATAGAATCACAGAAGAAGACTCTTCAGAAATGATTTCTTGGACACCTCTTAATGAGGATAATATATATACTATAAAAATGATTATGAAAGATCAGATAAAACAATTAGAAATATCATAAGAGTCTAAATATGAATATTGAATTAATTTTTCAAGAAAATTTAAATCCTTCCATTTGGAAAATATTAAAAACTTCTAATTATCAAAGAGCAATTCCTTTCACTCCTCAAAATTTTTCTCTAGGTGCAATACTTCCTTCAATTATTTATATGTTTAGATGGGGAAAGAAAAGAGGTTCAGGAAAATTTAAAAAAAAGTTTAATAATAATAATAGTCCAAGCATAGAAAATGTAAGTAATGAACTATCAAAAAGTATTTACTTTTCGAATTTCAATCATAAAGAGAAATTATCTATCTTGGGTGATTTATTATTAACATTCAATCTTGAAAATAAGAAACACTCTGAAGGTAGAATAGAGGAAGTTCAAAGAATTTATCCTACGCATTATATGTCTAGCTGGATCGATTTACCTGATAGAATAGCTAATTTAAGAGGAATTCCAGAGATAATTTTTACTATTTTATACGATCAAGAAGAAGGTACAACAATATTAAGAGGAAAGAATTCTAAAAACTTTTTTAAAATTGGTGCAGAATTTAATTCAAATTCATTTTTAAGTGCTTTTAGCAAGGGAATGAAATTGAAGGGAGATGTAAATGCCCTAGACTCAGATTTATTTGATGAAAACACTGAAGATATAGGGATACATGAACTTCTAGCTATACGAATAGCTAATTTATGTGAGTCACCACCATCTAGTGAAGGCAATAGAATCAATGCAAATTATATAAATAATATCAAACCGATTACTATAAAGGCTAGTAATATTTTTAGGGAAGATATATATCACTTTGTAAAAGCCTATAAAGGTATGATACCTTCACAATCCTTTATAAAAATGATCGAATCTTGCTTTAGTTTAAATTTAACTAATATTTTTATTTCATCTATAAGCCATATAAATTATTGGGAAAAGAATGGTTCATTACCTAATTTAGAAGATAAAGACTTTAGATTACCTCCAATTTTTATTGATCTTTCTAATGGATTAGACAATGAAATAAGAATTAAATCAGAAGAGTCTATGCTCACCATTCAAAAAATGATAAATCAATTTGGTGAAAATTTAATGATCCTTAGAATTTTAGAAACATATTCTAAAAGTGAAGATCAATATAGAAAAGTAATTAAGGATTTAGAAAATAAACCAATCGGGATAGATTTAATCAATTTCTTAGGTTCCATTTATTTAAATCATGATAAATCACATAAAGATTTTCATAGAAAAATAAAAAGTATAGTTTATAATATAAGTGATAATCTTGAAACAGAGGAAGCTGTAGATTATATAAATTTGGTAAAAGAGTATATTAATGACAATCCAATAAAAACATTAGCAAAACTATTATGTAAATTTATGGGAACTAGTTCGTTATATACCAAATACTCTATTTTTTTAAATTCTTGCTTAATGGTTAATGAACCAAACGGATTTGCAAAAAAAAGAAGAGTATCACGAACTGATGCATATGGAAAATTAAAAAGTATAGAAGTTACTTCTTTTGTTCTTTCTGATGTATTTTTGGACTTCTTGGTTCATAGATATTTAGTTTCAGAGAAAGCTGAATCTTTTGAATATTTATATTTAAATAAATTTATAGAAAAGTTAAAAATAAATTATAATATTTATATTAATGAATCCCCATTGGGAATGAAAATTAATGGTGAAATTTTAATTAGAAATAAAGAATATTTAGAAAAAAGATTGAGAGACTTGGGCTTACTTACTGGTGTAAATGATGCAGATGAAATGAAAGAATTAAAGAATAGATTTCAAATTAACTAAAGGTATTAACAAATGGAATATCAAATTAGAAGTGAGTACTATAATATATTCTCAGAAACATTGAACTCTTTATTAATAAATCCCCAAAAAGGAAACATTGCTTATATAAAATGTCTAGAGGCAAACTTTATAGAAAAATTAATTTGTAATAATATTTTTAAGCTAGAGAGTTATAATTTTTTTTATGTAACACAAAAAGAAAATTTATTAAATACTATAAGAGGTGACAAAGCTGTAGAAATAAGAGAAAGTAAATCTAAACCTACTTTATTCTTTATTGATATTAAAGAAATTAGTTCAGGTATGGATGGGATTTTTAATTCTGGAAGAGAAATAAAAGAGAAGGAGTTATTTGATAAATTAAAAAAAGTCGCAAAGAAAAATAAATCTAAGGGAATATTAGAAATAATTGATATTAGTATAAAAAAAGCAACAAAGATAAATGGTAAAAATATCTTATCTCCTTTTCAAGAGTTAGATTTTATAGTTAGTTCTAATGATTTTAATACTCTTGGAAGGACATTAATCACTCTTGGGTTATGGTGTATTAAACATGAGAATGGATCAAAATTTAATATTGATTTATCATTAAAAATAATTGATAAAATTTTTTCACTTGAAAGATCAACAGTCTCTCCTACTCAAAAAATATCCGAACTTGCAATTGCTAACATCACTGAAATTCAAAAGGAAAAATTAGTACAAGTTATTAACTTAGCCCAAAATTCTCAACAGGACGCATTAAATTTTATTTCAAATAATGAAGATATTTGGATTAATAATATAAATCCTTTTCAAAAAGTTGAGTTGATAGATTTTGCGATAGTTTCATGGAGGAAAAATAATGGTTCAATTTTAAGGTGGTCAGGGTTAACTGATAATGAAGATGGTCGTCCTATTTTTTTTCTAAATGAAGGCAATGGAAAAGAGAAACCTAAACTAACTGTAAAATGGAAAACAACTCCCCCAGAAATAGAAAAAAATAGTTTATCATATTCTGTAACAATTCAAGCAAATGATACTATATTAGCTGAAAAAGAAATAGTTCAATCAAGTTATTTGGAACAAAAGTGTATATTTACAATGGAGGATTTTGAATTAGAAGAAAACTTTAATTATGAAGCAAATATAATTATTAGAGTTAATAAATCTGATAATGAAACAATTGAACATGAAACAGAAATTTTTTCAATTCAAAGAGGTGACCCTAATTTAAAATTTGAATCTCTATCCGGTAAAGAATATAGATCACTTATAGAGGTTGCAATACAAATTGAAAGTGAAGAAGAATTTTTTAAGTGTATTAAAAATGAAAAAAGTTATCTTAATAGAGATAAAAATGGTTATTTAAAATTTTCGGTTAAAGGTAATCAAAATATAGATGGGAAATTACATTATCCAGATATTATAGAAAAAATTGAAACTGAATGGAGACAATCTAAAGAGCTTGGTAGATGGATTGTTACTATTAAATCTGATGGATCGATTTCTGATGAACCATTATTTATAAAGTTCAAAACTGAAATTGAAGATAAGAAGAATTCAATAAAGAAATTTAAGGAATTAGCTAATATATCCAAAGGAGTAATGAGCATGATTCATGTCTCTGGGGAAAATGAAACTACCCATGTAGACTACCTTAACCTATGGAAAAATATCTATGAGAGTAATGATCCAAGTTCAGCTTTATTAAATACATTAGAAATTAAATCTCTATCTGATATTACAATAGGTTTGATAGTTTTACCATTTCACCCTATGAGAGTTGCATGGAATTTTGCATATGATTCTTTACTATATCATTATAAATTTAAAGAAAATATACCATATAAGAAAATCTTAGAAAAACTTTCTATTCTTGATAGCTCCTATTTCCCTTCTTATTTACCGGGTATTAATAATACTACATTTATTTATGGTGAAAATTATAATTTTCATTTAGTTGGAATGGTTGATAGTACGGATATTGAACCAAAACAAAGTTTAGCATTAATTTTTAAATGTATTACAAATAATAATGAAGGGGAAATAGCATCTGATAAGAATAAAATCTCAAAGATTATATCTGATGTATTAATGCAGTATAAAAAACAACATCCAGATTATTCAAATTTAATAATAAATTCAGTTAAATCAGGTGATGGAAAAGTAATTACAAAAGCTATTGGGCTCGGTTTTTTTAGTGAGGATAATAATGATAGTGATGAATATAAGAATGAAAATTCATTCACATTAAATTTATTTTCAGCTAGTAATAAACTTGATAAATGTGGTTCATTCTTATCATCCATATCAACAAGTAGGCGTTCAGGTTCTGGAAATATTAAAACAGAAGATCGCTGGATTGTTGAGGGTATATTAAAAAATGGAATTATAAAAATTCCAAAATTAATTTGGACAAAAAATTCAGGAACAATTCCAAATAAAATAAGTCATATCACATTGGCGTTCGATTCATTCCCCTCTGAAATTATTCCTGAAAATGTAAATTCAAGAGAAGGACTCTACGAAAATTTTGGACTAACATATAGTCAGATACGAGAGTTTAAATTTAATACAAATGCAGAGTGGATTTCTTATATCCCATCAAATTATGTAGGTATAAAGCATCCATTCCTACCTTACATGACTGATAGGATCACTAAGTTCCAAGAATTAATAGTTAAATTAACAGCGATGAATATAGATCCTAGTTATGATAATTTACTAAAAAAAACTTCTATAAATCAAGAAAATCTTGAAGAATTGAAAAATTTTCATAGAACAAGTGATTGGGTAATATGCTTGGATAGAAATATTGGGGTTGAACTATTCGACTCTCCCAATGTAGAAAAATTATATAATCTATTTAATGGTTATATCCTTAGCTTTATTCCCGAAAGAGCTGAATTAGGATTTGTTCAAATGATGGTTTCAACTTCTAAATTTGATGAAATAAATACTTCAATAAATAATATATTAAGTAATATAAAATTGGATATCAATGAAACCTATAAAAATTCCCATCCAATTATAAATAAATTAAAAGCATTAAGTGGTAAATTTGTTTTAAAATTAACAGGGTTAGGAATAAATAGTGCACATGAAATGGTGGCTATTGCCCTCTGCTATGATTTTATAAAGTTTCATCATTCAAATAACCTTCCAATATTTATTAATGAAGGTATACTTATTCCGATTGATGATATTATGGAGATATTCAAAGATCAAGATCTAGATGAAGAATCTAGAGCTGATTTTATATATCTAACATGTCCCAAAAAGGGAAGATTAAATTATAATTTCATAGAGATAAAATACAGAAATTCACTAGTTACAGCTAGTTCAAACGAGATTATCAGTGATATCTCAAGGCAACTAAAAAGTACTAAAAATAAATGGAATGAGCTATATGGAGAGAACAATTCTGAACTTGAGAGAGTTGTAAATAAAAGTAAACTAACTAAAATTGTAAAATATTATAATGATAAAGCAAAAAGACATTACATATCAGATGATTTATATAATAATATAAATGAAAGTTTAGACAAACTTAATAAGGATACAGAGAAAATTATATATGATATTAATCAAGATACTTATGAGATAGGGCTAGTATTTTGTCCCGAATATGAATCAGAAAATTTTTATAAAATAAGTGATGATCCTGAGATTTATATATTTGGATCAAATGATAAATCAATCAAAAATAATAAGATTTTTAAAATAGATGAGAGTAATCCAGAAAATAATGAAAAAATAATTGAAACAACTATTATCCCAGATCAGGAAGAAATTATTAATCTAAAAGATTTGGTAATTGAGAAGGAAAAAAATAATAGCAATAATAATAAAATTATTAATTTAGATAATGAAATTAGTATAAACAAGATAAATATTAATTTAGGACTAGACCTGTTAAATAATAAAGATGTTAATTGGGAAATATCCATAAAATCAAATCCACATTTATTAATTTTAGGTCTACCCGGTATGGGAAAGACCAGTTCTATCTTAAACTTAATTGAACAATTTACCAAAGAAAAGATTCTTCCTATAATTTTTTCTTATCATAATGATATAGATATAAAATTAAAAGAAAATTTAAAAATAGATTTTACTCCTATAGATTTTAATGGGCTAGGTTTTAATCCATTAAATCTGTACAATCAAAATAGCTCTTCATACCTAGATAATGCAAGTATGCTTAGGGATATTTTTAGTTTTATTTATCCAGATCTGGGAGATATTCAGTTATCTCATATAAGAGATTCAATAGTATCTAGTTATAAAGAAGTGAATACAACTGAATCATTTAAAGAAAAAATCAATATTCCTAAATTCCGCAGATTTTATGAAATTTTATTGAATAATCAAAATGATAAATCTATTAAAAGCGTTTTAGCAAGAATTTCAGAATTAGATGATTATGATTTCTTTACAGATTTTAAAGAGAATTCAAGTCCTTTAGATTTCAATAAACCATCAATAGTCAGGCTACACCAAACTCAAAATGATGTTTTACAAAGAGCGTTCTCTTCATTTGTTTTATTTAACTTATATCAAAATATGTTTATAAGAGGGATTCAAGAAAAAATTACTCATGTAATAATCTTCGATGAAGCACACAAAGCATTTAAATTAGATCTAATACCAAAGTTCATTAAAGAGTGCAGAAAATATGGGATATCATTTATTTTAGCATCTCAAGAATTAAGAGACTTCAATAATTCTGTAACACCTAATATTGGTAACTTCCTCTCTCTTAGAATTAATGATTCAGATAGCAAGTTAATGTCTAAATTAATTTCTGGATCACAAGATAATAATAAGATTAGTGACTCATTGAAAAATTTAGAAAAATATCATGGTTACTTTTATGATATAAATAGTAAAAGTAAAAGACCCACCAAATTACTTTTGAGAAATATAGAAGTTAGAAATTAAAAATATATTTTAATATTTATGGGAATTGAAAATAAAAAAATTCAATTAAATTCATATGAAAATGCTTTTTTGGCTTTTATAAAAAATTTTGATGAAGATAGTATGAATTTATATTTAGATAATAAATATATTGATATTTTTGATTTTGATTCTAGAGTTAATTTATTATTTTATTCATTAAGAAATAATTCTACTAAATCATTTTATTTTTTATACAATCATTTATTGTCAGGTTATAATGATCCTCCAGAAACTTCGATACTCCATTTTGCTATTGATAATAACTTTTTAGATGAATCTATTTTCTTAATTAATAATAATTTTGATCTTGAGAGAACTAATAATCAAGATTTAAATATATTAGAATTTGCTTGTGAAAATAATAATTATAATATAATAAAATTAATTATAAATAAAAATTATAATAATCAAGAAAAAATTTTAAATTCCATTTTAATTTCAATTAAAAATAATAATTATGAAATATTTATTTTGTTATTAAACAACTTAGAAGAATTTAGTAAAGAGACCTTAATTAAATTATTAAAAAAAACTATTCAGTATAATAATATATATTTTTTTAAATATTTAATTGAATTTGAAAGTCCAAATTCATATAAACAAATTATAGATAATAATTATTTTCTAAGTTTCTCTATAGAATATAATAGTGAAGATATCTTCAATTATTTAATTTCCCAAGATTGTAATCTTAATTTAATTGATCAAGATGGCTATTCTCCATTGGTTAAAACTATTATAAAGAATGACTTTAATTTTTTTATTAAACTTATTAATTTAGGAGTAGATAAAAAGCTATTAATTAAGGATATGTACAACGCAACTCATTATAGCTATATGTGCTCATCTCCTACATTTCTTAAATATCTTATAGATGAAAGTATTATAAATAAAATTAATATATTTATAAATTTATATCTTAAATACTTTAAAAATATCAGATTAAAAAGATTTGACACATCTTATTATGATGATGAATCGTTCTCACCAAAATACTATTTTGAAATTGAAAATTGTCCTAAAAACTTAGTAAGTGATTTTAATTTTATTAGTAAATATATTATTCCAAATTTAAATAATAATCATGAATATAAGATTTTATCTGATATAATTAATAAATCGCCAACTTATGAAACTTCTATTGATTTTGATTATATAGTTTTATTGTTTGAAATTATGATAGATGAAATAAAAAAAATGAAAATATGAAGAGATATTTATATTTTCGTAATAACTAAATTATAAAATAATAATATATTATAATTATAAAATTCATTGTATAGAGAAATAACTAAGTATTCAAAAGATACATATAATATATTATTAAGAAACTAACGATGACACCTTACCCCATAATAATAATATCGGGAAAACCAATCTATCCTTCCAGAATTTATATTAATTACATAAATACTATTTTTATCGTACGAGGTGGAAGACCAAAAATTATGTGTATCTTTCATCCACGAACCAGATAGATTTAATTTAAAAATAATTTCTAATTCATCAATTGAGGGTAGCTTCATATTTATAGATTTACATTTTTCATTAGCACTCTCAAATGACATTACTCCTAAATATTCACTCCATTCTAAATTACTTACATTTTTTTTATTAATATTTTCATTATTTATATATAAAAAAATTATAACAGTAATAAATAAGATTATCCAAGTAAAGAATTTCCAAAATTTCTTCTTTTCAATTTTACTTAATGAAATTATATTATGCTCGTTAACTAAGGTATCTTCTATATATTCTAAACCAAGGCTATCCAACATTTCTTTAGTATTTGAAAATCTATTGTCTGCATTCTTCTCGCATGCTTTTTTAATTATATATTCTAAGTTCTGAACGAACAGATAGTTGATTAACCTATCAGTAATACTAGGAATTGGCTCACGAGTGTGCTGAAGTATTAAAGAAGTTGAACTCCCTTTAAATGGTGGCTCACCAATTAAAAGTTCATAAAGTAAAATCCCTACGGAATATATATCAGTCCGATAATCGATATTATTTCCTTCCAACTGTTCTGGACTCATGTATGTTACTGTTCCAATCGTCATACCTGTGCCTGTCTTAGGCTTTTGAGTGGATTCCTCCTCTACTCTTGCTATCCCAAAATCTATAAGAATTGGTTCTCCATTTTCTCCAAGTAAAACATTGTCTGGCTTGATATCCCTATGAATGATCCCTTT
>CANGZW010000039.1 GCA_947458405.1 Leptospiraceae bacterium | reverse complement strand
ATTGGTATAAGAGAGCCAGCCATACCAACCTGTATTACTTCGAGGATCTCTCTCTTTTCTTAAAAATACTTCTACCCCCTCAGATGTTCCATATCCACTATTTGAATAATTTAAATTTCTATTGATAATAGGATTTCGTATCACATCATCAGATCTTCTGAGGATTGTTCTAGGTTCATTATTCAAAGAATATGGATCTTGAATAAAATTATCAGAAACTATAATATTTGAAAAAATATTTTTAAATCCCTCAATTTTAATATTCCACAAATTAGTAATTTCTTGAATTATTCCTATAGCATTATGTTCGGATCTCTCCATAAACAGATTTGGATTTCCAGCTACCTTAGATGCTTGTTGAACAAGAGTGGGTGTATTGTAATGCACTCCACTACTCCCAATTAAAGTTGTTTTTGTACTTTCAAAAAGATAACTTGAATTAATTCGGGGTTGTAAATTGGATTCTCCTGTTTGATTGTATGTATCAAGTCGAATTCCAGGATTTAGCTTGAATCCATTCTTTTTTATTATAAATTCAGAAAATCCGCTGATTTCTTTAGATCTTACTCTATCCCCATCAAAAATAGAACGTAAAGCAGAACTAGAATCAACCAAATTATCAAATAAATTCAAAAATTGGGAGCTTGTTGATGACAAACCTCCTGCTTTTAAATCTATTTGTCTTTCTCTGTATTGCACACCCGCTTCTATTTTTAATAAATCTTCTATTAATTCCCCTTCTAATTTATTCTCAGCAAATATGATTTGATCTAAAGTTACATTATTAAACCCAAATATAGTTTCCGCAGTAAGTGGGTTTTGAACTTTAACTTCATAAAATTCACTAAATGCAGATTTCGAATAGGATAATGTATTACGAAACTTATTCATTTTGAAAATATACCTAGCACCATCCGTTCTAAAGTTTCTATTCAATCCGATAGGAGGTCGAGAATCTTTTCTTTCTGAGTTTTCAAAATCAGCAACCGTTCTGGTATATGCTTGCAAATCTTTAGAACCAAAACTTTGAATAGTAACTCTATGATTACTATTTATGTCCCAAAATAGCTTTACTTGAAAATCAGAATAATCTGCATACTTTGCATCTTCTGGAATACCTTGGGGATAGGCTTTTAAATATACTAGATTTGGATAGTTTTTTCTCGCACCTGCTAAAAAACTGAGTCCATTCATAATTGGAGTCTGTAAATAGGCATCGCTCAGAAAAAAATTCGTATTTAGTACTGTCTTGGTGCGATCAATTTTATCGATTCCCTCAATACTTATTATACCACCTGTTGCATAACCATATTTGGATGAAAACCCACCAGTATAAATATCAAAAGATTTGATTAAATTATTATTTAAAACAGAAGATTGATTTCCCAAATGAAATACATAAGGAAGGGGAAACCCATCAAAGTAGTACTGATTATTTCTTGTCCCTCCTCCTCTAAGTGAGAAGTCTCCCCTTTCGCTATTTGAATAGGGATTTGATGTCAGTGCATTACCCGTTGCATTACTAACAAAGGTTGGCGTAAGACCAATGGGTAACCCAATCACAATTCCAGGGAGTGTTTGTATTGCTTTAAGCGAATCACCTCCTGCACCGGGAAGTCTTTTTATATCCTCTTGGCTGAGTGTATAATTTGAAACTTTGAGTTTGTCTTTTTCACCTGAAACAACAATTGCTGAGGAATCCCTGCTTATAGTATACAATGTAATTTCTTGGTTATTGTATGTAATCTCCTTACTCCAGACTTCAATATTATTCTTAATGATAGCCTTAATTGAGTAGTAATCTTTTGAAGGTACTTTTATTCTAGCCCTCCCATCTACTCCTGTTGTAACACTCACTCCAATACTTTGTATTATGATTTGAGTTTTTGAAAGAGGAATATCACCCGGCTTTTCTAAAACTCTTATTGAAATGTCTAAAGATTCAGAATAAAGTGATACAATAAAAAATAGATATATAAATAATAATCTAAACACCATCTAATACATTTATATATCTATCCAAAATACTGTTTTTCCTAGCTCAGAAGAGTATTCTAATTTATATCCATATTTATTTAGTGTTTTTTGACTAATATAGAGACCCATTCCACTTCCTTCAGCATGAGGTCTTGTTGTAAACATAGGTTGAAATATTTTTTCTTTATTTTCAGATGGAATTCCTATGCCTGAATCTTCGAATTCCAAACGAACTTTTTTCTCTGAAATTTGATAAGTTCTAATGTAAATATTTTTGGTTTCTGTAGATTCAATCGCCTGAATTGAGTTAAGTAAAATGTTAGTAAATATTTGTTTATACTCTAACTCTGAACCAACTAATTTTGGTAAAACTTTAAAATCTAATTGTATATTAATATTAGTTTTTAATTTATTTGAATAAATAATTATAGTATCTTGAATTAATTTCTGTAAATCAATATCATCAATGACTTTTAACTCTCTATCTGGCAATAAGGATCTTATCATTGTGACTGTTTTAAACATTTTTTCTGCAGATACTTTTATTAAATTACTTTTTTTATATAATCCTGAGTATTGATTTAAAAATTCTAGGATTTCTCGATTTTCTATTTTTAAAAGCATTGGGTACTCTTTAAACCTTAAACTTAGCCCTGAATCAACTAATAAAATTGCAAGGTCATCTATAGAAGTACTATTTAATTCAGTAATACTATTTTCTTTAGCAAAGATTTCTAATTCTATTTTAACATCTTTAACAATTTTTCTATACTCTTTTGTCGAATGATTCTCTTCTATTGATTCACCGATTATTTCTAGTAAATTAATTAATTCTTTTGTATTAATTTTATTTAAGCTATCCATCAGTAAATAATTTTTAATATGAGCTAAAGCCATTGGTATAGATATTTTAATTGTATTTGAACTTGCCTGTATTGCACCTAATGGAGTATTTAATTCATGGGAAATATTTGTAACTATTTGAGTTAGAGCGGCCTGTCTCTCTGCCAAAACCAACTTATTTTGAGATTCTTTTAATTCAATAAATGCATTCTCGGCTATTTCTTTTTGCTCTCTATATTCTCTAGTTCGAGAGTCAACTTCCTTTTGTAGATTGATGCTCAAATGATCGCTATTAGCCCATGCTTTTGCATTCACTTTAGCAATTACTACTCCCTGTCCAAGAAGAAATGAAACCAACCCGTAAGCAGTAAGTTCAACGCTTCTAAAAAATCCCTGATACATCAATAAATCATGAACAATAGCAGAAATAAAAAAAATACACACATAAATGATAGATCTAGCTAAATATTTGTTTCTGGCATTATTGTGTATTTTAAAAAAAGAATGCTTAATTAATTCAAATGCAATCCATAATAGTCCAACCACTAAACCCAATTGAAAATAAGTTAACATATTTGTAACAGTGTATATATCCAAAGAAACGATAATTATACAACTTACACCTGATATAATCATTACAATGTAATACCAAGGATAAAAAACTTTTCCCTCTAAGACTTCCTTGATATATATTATAAAAATACTCATTGATCCCATCATTGTGATATATTCTAATTTGAATAAAAATGAAAATGCATCTAAATCTGGAAAATAGATTTGAATAGGTTTAGAAATAACTAGAACTCTCATTCCTATAATAACACAAAAGATTCCAAACCAGAGTGTATAACGATTTGCGGGTCTAAGAATGAAGAGTATAAAGTGATACAATCCAGCCATAGTATTCAATCCAAAAATAACCAATGAGCTCCAAAGTGCAATATCCCTAAAATTATTTACTTCTTTAGAGTTTCCGATATAAAAACCTGATAATAGACCTCCAACTCTATTTTCCCAATTTGCTAATTCCAAATAAATTACGTCTCCTTCCTGGAAGGTATCTGTGATAAAAATGGGAATACTATGAGATCTAATAATATTAGGATCTGAAGTTGGATGACCGCTTTTTTGAAGAAGTGTAATTTTATTATTTCTATTTAACCATAATCTATAAGAAATTCCAGAAAAATCAGGTTCTGAAGTAAAAGAAATTTTTTGTGGTTCGCTTAACTTTAGAGAAAACTTATATACACCATACCCTTTAGCTGATAATACAATTTCGTCATACACTAATCCTTTCCATCGATGGGGTAGGCTTACATTATAACTTTTTTTATGACCAGCCAGAATCTCCTCACCTGTGGGAGAAATTTTATACCCATTGCATTCGGAGTCTTTTTGATCATCCTCCATGATTAAAAAACAACCCTCGATCGGCTCATTCTTAGGAGACTCGATATTTTCAATTAAAAGACTATTGGGATAAAACTCATAATCTCCCCCAATTTCAAAAATTTTTTCCTTACGAAAATCCCAATTCCGTAAATCCAATGCTCCTTGTTGCAACTTAGGTGGAATTTTTTCTGCGATCTGCTTACATGATGGCAATATAAAGAGAAATGGAACATAAATAAAGAAAAAGAGGGAAACATATTTGAGGAGAGTTCGATAAAATGACATTGATTTATATAATTCCTTTAATTGTTCACTTTTAAACAAATAGAAAAATTCTACAATAGAAAACTAACTATATATTTATATAAAATTATAATATTTATTAAATCTATTGCTAATCAAAAAGAGATTAATAAACATATCGAGTTGTAATTACTAAGAGATTCTTTGAGACCTTACTGAAAATTGACCGGGAGCCTGTCGGCATAGTTCGAGAACTCACCATAATACTTGGACTACCCCCCAAACCCGTTTATTCATAATAAGTAACCATTTATTTTTTATAAAATTTCTTCTATAATTACTAAAAGAAAAATAATTTATAACAATATATAGTCATTTTTACTATAAAATGTATATCCATCATATATTGAGTAGTTTCTTCGAATTAATCATTTCTTCCTTTTTGAATATTTATTCGGTAGTCATATTAATTATATCTTTTAGGTCTTGACTTATAGAATCCCATTTTTAAAATACTTATGTTTTGAGGTGAAATAGAAATGAAAGCTTTCATAGCGGCAAAAAATAACCCCTTTCTCCATTGGCTAGTTGACAAACTTTACTGGATTGCTTTAAAAGCAGTACAAAATATCGATGAAATAATCATCAACCCTGAAGACGTAGAACTCTTAAAGTCTATGAAATCAGAGCGAATGCTGTTTTTTTCAAACCATCCCACAACCGCTGAACCTCCAATCACCTACCAAATTGCAAATATTATGGGAACTCGATTTCGCTACATGGCTTCCCGACAGGTTTTTGACTGGGACTTTGGGGTAACTGGCAAAATAATTTCTAATCTGGGAGGATTCTCTATAATTGCTGGAATCAATGACCGTGAATCCCTGAAAACTGCTCGAGCCACACTCGCCGCTCCCGAGGGAAAACTCGTGCTCTACCCTGAAGGCGAGCCCACCAGTGGAGAAAACGATAACCTGATGCCTTTCCAACAGGGTGTAGTACAAATTGCTCTTTGGGCATATGAAGATGCTATAAAAGTAGATCCAAACGCTGATATAAAGATTTTACCGGCTTTCATGAAATATGTTTTCAATGGATCATCAGAAGAAATGTCCGCTCACATAAGCGATAGTATCAAAAAAATAGAGAAAATTTTTGAGATCGAGCCGGGGAATAAGAATTTATTAAGAAGATTTTTAACTGTGGGAAGGCATGTACTTCAACACGCAGAAAGTAAATATGGAATCTCAGTTAAAGATGAGAAAGATTTTGATTTTAGAGTGGGAAGGGTCAGACATGCCATTCTTGATAATGTAGCGGATAAATTAGGAATTAAAGATTATAAGAAAGACCAAGATGCAATCATGAAACTCAGACAACTCATCGCAGTTCTTGAAATGATCGGTGTCAAATATGAAGATCCCAAATTACCCGTTCTAACCAAAGAACAACTCTCATGGGCAAAGGGAGAAATCGAAAAAGCTTTTGACTTTGTGGCAATCAAAAAAGATTATTTAATTTCTTACCCATCAGCAGAAAGATTCTATGAGTGGTTACTTCGATATGAAAGTTATCTATATAATGCGAAGCCTCGTATGTTAGGTGGAGTTCCTCCCCGAAAATCTAGAAAGGCTTATGTATACCTATCCAAACCTCTTTCCCTAGCCGCTTATTACCCCGACTATAAAAAAGATAAGCGTGGTACAGCAGATAAACTTTTAAAAGACTTAAGAGCAAATATGCAATCTATGCTAGATGAATCTCTCAAAAAAACTAAACCATTAGTCCAACCGGGAGATATTGGGGAATAAAAAAAATGCTGTCTATTTTACCTAGACAGCAAGTTGAAATTTTAGGGGCAAAAAATTACTTAGAAATTAGTAAGTGAAATTATTTTATATAATAACACTTACTATATATTATTTTAAAATACTCCTATAAAATAGGATGCCAAAATTGCTCCTTTTATCCTATATTTATTACTATTTAATATTATAGCAATAAACCCAATATTCCTACAATCGATAATACAATTGGACCTAGACCGATTTTTATTTTTGATTTTAGCCAATTATCTAGGGGTTCTAAAAATTCTTTTTCTTTAGGAGCTTCGTTATTTTGCCCTACAACATCTTTCACTGACTCCTTTTGGTTCTCTGCTACTGCATTAGAAACGCTATTAGGCTTAATAGCCATTTGAATATTTAGCATAAATTTATTAGTATTTTCAATCATAAGCGCAGTAGAATTTGCCTTTGCTTGATCGGGCTTAGTACTATACAAAGTGATATCCTCAGGCTTTGCAGAATATAAATCAGAGGAGGCTAAATATTGAATGTTACTTGTCTTACCATCAAAAACGATTAAATGAATTTGGATTTTTTCCCCTTGAAACATTTTTTCGCTGCTAATACTAACTACAGGGATTGCAAGTGCATCTATTTTTCCCTTTTCAATTATAGTTGAAAAGGTTTTTTTCGTATCGTTTGAGAGTGTACTATTATCTAATTGAGAATCAACTAAATTCTGAACAGCCTTATCAAAGTCTTTTAACTTTAATTTATTAGCTAAATCAGCTATAGCCTGTCCCCCAACAATCGATTCCCCATAAATCTGAGATATTTTTGAATCAATAGTTATACCAATTATGTTTGCAATTGGATCTGAAACATCCCCTAGTTTTTTAGTTGATTTATTATAAATTTGAAGAGTCGAAACTCTCCTTGTACTTTCATTAAAACCTTCTTTCTTATTAATTGAAAACTGACCACTTCCTACTTCTACTTTTATCTGTGAGCCAGTTTTACAATTTGCAATCATGAAAAATATTAAATTTAGATTTAATATAGTAACAATAATTTTTTTCATATAGTCTCCTACATCCTTAATGTTGCTGAGAACATTATACTTACACCTTCTCTATAAGATAAGAATATATCATTTCTATCCAATAGCTCACTTCTCTGATATACCTTGACCCTTGTATTGGCAATATTTTTAACTGCTAACTTAAAGTCATAATTCTCCATGTGTTTATATTGCAACACGAGGTCTGTATAACCTATACCTTTTTCATATGCATCAGGAGTTCCATTAGCACCCACAGCATAAATTCTATCACCAAAATAGTTATAGTATAGCCCAAGAGTGGCATTTTTGGCTTTGGTTAAGAACCAATCGTATTTCAAATTAAATACAAAAGGAGATTGTCCCTGTAATGGTCTGGATAAATTTGTAGGATCATAAGTTGCAGCTCTGTCATTGATATCAACCAGCCCACTACTAATCGCAACCGATTTTCGATAATCTAAGACGTTTACTCTAGAATTTATGAAAAAGAAGTTGGACTCTACTCTAAATAAATTTAAGAACTCTCTTCTAAAATCAAATTCCAGTCCTCTGATATATGCACTGTCTGCATTCGCATAGGTAAAACGTGCAGTGATACTTCCTGATACGGGTTGCCCTATTAACTCGATTGGATTCGATAAATTTTTATTAAATACACCAATACCCATGTACTCACTGCCTTTACCGTAGTATTCCCAACGAAAGTCATAGTTATGAATATATGTTCTTTTGAGATCAGAGTTACCGAAAATCCTGTCAGCCCCATAATAAGGACTAAAACCAAAGGCAGAAAGCTCCCTTAAATCCGGTCTGGTTAATGTTTCAGAATAAGAGAGTCTCAGGTTGACTTTTTCAGATGCTTCATAAACAAAGTTTGCCATTGGGAGCTTATCTTTAGTTCTGATTTCTCCAATACCATTATTTGTTGTATTACATACCTTATTATTGATGGCATATACTCTCACAGCTTCACTATTTGAAAAGTCAGAGAAATCACATCCATAGCTTAAATTACTGGAACTATAGCTATCTTTAGTGACATACGTTTTAACTTTTTGGTAACTATCCTCATATCTAACCCCACCAATAAATCTAAGGTTTTGATATAATGGCATATCTACCTGCATAAAAGTAGCATTCAACTTTTGGAATGCATTATAAGCATTAGGTTCCACCTGCCTTTCTGAGAAGACTTTTGCACCAGTTATAGCCAAGAAAGGATTAAATGTAAGCTCACCAGGGATAGGATAAAGAGTTGCAAGACCCTGATTAAAAGAATCAACGGAAGTGATTTGTGATACAGATGATTTATATCCAAATTCTCTAAATAAGAAATTCTTTTCTCTTTCTATAATTGAATGACCAACTTTTAGACTCGATTTTAAACCATCCCATTGGTTGAATGGAATGTCTAATTTAAAGCTCGGATTTCTGACATTATCTTCAGAGGAGGAATAAAACCTTGATCCATCGGGGTTATTTCCCAGTCGATTAAAGTTATTTAAGGTATCAATGGATCTTCTCCATGTTTGTGAATTTAAATTAGGCTCATCTCTTTTAGCCTGAGCATAATTGTATTGCCACTCCAATTTCCATGGTCTTGAGTTTGAAAAGTTAATGGCATGATCCCCCCCAAATGTTGTATTAAACAATTGTCGAGATGTAAAAATATTTGTGATAGAATTAAAATCTGATATATTTGCAATATAATCCTTACCTGATGCATCTCTCACAGTTTTATCAGAATTGACTGTAAATAAGTTTTTCCAATAAATCTGTTGACCTTTGGTAAACTCATACGCTAGGTTTAGATTATTCCCCCATAGCACATCTTCATTGTATATTTTGGTATCTTGTGACTGTACTTTGGATAAATAGGTTGTGTTTGCATAATCCCGAACTCCTATTGCATTTCCAGGAATATATCTTGCTGTTTTTTCTTCTCTGAATCTGTAATTGGTTGTATAGGTTGTTCCATACATTATCCCAAACCTTTGGCCTGATTCAGTTGTCTTAAATGTATTACCTATGCTAAAATTAAAATTCTTATCATAAGGTGCAGTCGTTTGATCGGGTGTCCAAGTTTGTGGAAATTGGGACGATCCAAATCCAACTACTGAAGAAGGGATCCCTCCAAAACGGGTTCCAGGCTCAAAGGGGATAGCTCCCTTTCCAAAACTGTTTACGATATCAGGTAATTTAGAAGTGTCACCAGGTCTTCCTGTTGAAAATGGTCCTATTTTCTCTCCAGCATCAAATGTTAAAAATTTATTTCCTGTTGTTTGGAAATTCCTACCAATTCCTAATCCAAAATTCATTGTAAATTGGTCGGGGTATTCTTGGGTTTCTATTTTTACTAACCCACCTGAAAACTCTCCCGATTCTTCCGGAACTGCTGTTTTGATAATTCTAATATTTTTTAATAAATTAGATGGAAAAATATCTAGGGGTATCACCCTTTTATCGGGTTCTGTGGATGGTATGACAGAATTATTCAATACAGTATTTGAATACCTTTCCCCTAATCCCCTCACAAAGACATACTTTCCACCGAGTAATGTGATACCAGTTACCCTTTTAACGACCTCTCCTGCGGATGCGTCTGGACTTTTTCGGATTGCCTCTTGACTTATACCATCTGATACAGAGCTACTCTTCTTTTGGAGTGCTAAAAGCGAAGCCTCTGTGTTATTCAATGCCCTTTCACTCACTTCAACAGTTTCTAATGTTTTAGCACCAAAAGTAACATTTAAACTGGTTGTACTACCTGATCGAATTGTAATACTTTTTTTTTGTGGTTCATAACCAAACATTTGAACTTCTACCAAATGAGATCCGGGAGGAAGTTCTAGAGAGTATTTTCCATCGAAGTCAGTTTTGGTGACTTTCTTTTCAGCTCGAACTATTACTGTAGCACCAAAAACTGCTTCTGCTGTATTAGAATCTAAAACTTTACCAGAAAGTACTCCAGTAGCTGCTTGGGCTAATAATCCCTCTCCTAGAAGGAAAACACTTATAGCACAAAACAATAGACCTATCTTAATTTTCATCATATCCTCTTTTAAATTATAGAGACACAATACATACTTTGTATTGGTTATTGTGCTCTATTACTAATTTTATCTCTTTTAAATATACATCTTGCTTATCTGTTTTTATCATGATTTCCCGTGGGACATGACCTTTTAAGGAATTCAAATCTCTAATCTGAGTATTCCAGCTGACTTTTACTTCTTTTATCTTTTTGTTTTCGAGTTTGGCTTGGATTGAATTCAATCCTAATTTTTGCCTTTCCCTGATGACATCCCAGGCTCTATCGGGCATTTCATTGGCTATCATTGTATTGGTATTATAACAATTGGGAAATAGTATTTCTTTAGATTCTACTTCATCACAAAGGGATACAGTATTTTTGTTTTCTATAATTTCGTTTAAAAATGCTTTTATTGCTTCTTCTCTATTTGGATAAGAGTTATTAATTATATAGTTAGTTTTAATTTTTTCTTTGTAAAATTCTTGGATCGATTTTACTCTCTCTTCTTCTTCCTCTCTTAAGGTTGAAAAAGATTTTTTACAACTAATTAAGGTTAACAATAATGCTATTGCTACTATTCGATACATTTGAGGTTTTGAATCCATTTTTTAACACAAAAGTTCGGGATGAAACCATCCCGAACGACTAAGTTTTATTTCTTATCTTGCTCTATATACTGTCCAGCTACTCCACCAAGATCCCTGACCATTAGCAGATGCTCCTACAGTGGAAGGTGCACCACTCGCGGTATTTGTAGTAAAGTCAGGCTTCGTAGCCGCAAAACCACAATTTGCAACATCCCCTTCGCTGACAACTGGAACTGCGGAGAGGGTTTTTAGTGAACTATCCGAACCACCACCTGTTGTAACAGTTTTTCCAGACTGTAAATATACTGTATTACTTATAGTTGAAGTTGTATTTGGAAAACTACTTGTATTAGCTGACACAATCACCACACTAGAACTATTACCAGCATAATTATAAAATACTGAGTTTGAGAGTGTTTGAGCATTTCCTTCCCTTAGTCTTGCTGCTTCTCCACTTGTTATATTTTGACCTAGCATTGTCATATAACTAAGAGTACCATTCGTACATCTGGCTGCAGTTCCCGTAGAGCATGTTCCACCGGAGTTTGTTCCATCCGACTCAATCCCATGAGGATCTGTTGAAGCTGATCCACCACAAGAGGTAGGATATTTTTGTCCAATAGCATAGGTTATAGCTCCTGCATATCCTTCATCCATGTCATAATCATCATCCTGACCACCTGTAGCAACCACGTGAGTTAGGGCTACTGCACCACCCCACATTTCAAAGCTATCATCTAGTCCTCGGTGTACCTGCACATAATCTATTGTGGTGCCACTTCCTACTGCATACATGGATAAACCATTGAGCTCGTCTCCTGGAGCCACTTCATTTCCAGCAAATTCAATGATCGTATATTTTAAAGTTCCTGAAGTATCCGTATCATCCGTTCCTGTTCCATAAGAAACTGGTGTTGTACCTTCTGTGGTCGATGCAGTTGCCCTGGTAGTTTTTCCTTTTCCGATCATAACAATACCACCCCAATCCCCGGGATAGCGAGAACCAAGCGACTGACCTGAGGTAAAGCAGATAGGGCTGGCAGCAGTTCCTATAGCATTGAGTTTACCACCCTGTTTTATGAATAAGCTAGATCCTCTGGCTCCAAAGATTACGGTTCCTGGGGAAATTGTTAAAGTTACACCGCTATCTACGATTACTGTTCCAGATAGAATTGCCGCACCACTTACAGTTTGGGTTGTTAGGGTACCAGAAAGTGTAGTGAAAGATGTAAGTGCATTCACACTACTACCATCACATAAACTTTCCCCAACTGTAGGACTTGATAAATTGTATTGACCTTTGATGGATACACTGACAGAAACAAGAGTTATGGTTAATCCAGAAGCATTGGTTAATGTTACCTGACTTGCAGTTGTTCCACCCGTTGATGCAAGGTTTAAAACAGCTGAAAAAGTTCCATAAGTCGTTGTATATTTGGTAGCATCATCATAGTCTGTAAGTCCAGTAGTGCTATTAGGAGTAATGGAACAACTAGTACAAGTATATGCTGTTCCTGTTAGAGTACCTGTTGCTGCATTGACTTTAAATGTTACCGTAAAATTGCCATGATCTGTACCTGTTGATGATGTACTATAATCTTTAACAGTATCTGTGGATGTAAGAAGAGACACTCCACTAGGATTGGTCATAGTGACATATTTTACGGAAGCACTAGGGCTTGAGGTAGGTGTTAAAGCAACACCACTGGAATCTTTTATATTGGCGGTTAAAGATACTGTTGCCTCATATTGATTTAAATATAAATATGCTAATCCCAATGTAGCATTATTATTAGAGCTCTTTTTGGTAGTGCATGTAGCTAAAGTTATCATACTTAGAATTAAAAGTATTGTTATTACTTTATTTTTCATTTTGTTTCTCCGAAATACTTATTATTTGTATCTTTGGATAGTTTAGTTACATTTAAATTACAAAAGGATAAAGACTTTACTATATTTGCTCTTAGGAATACTCATTTAGCCTATTAAAAGATTGTACAAATGAATATTTCAGTTTAAATTGAAAGATAATGAGTTTTTTTAGCACTGAAGAGCTTAAACTTTTAGCTAAAAAAGAATATTCTTAAATCATCACCAAACTTATTTTAAGTATTTTTAAAATATCAAACATAGATTCACCCGTAAAATCTGAGCTTATACCCAACTCTTCAAATATTCCCCTCTCTCTATTTAACCAGAAAGTGTTAAAACCAAACCATTTAGCCCCAAGAACATCCCAGGGATTAGCGGATACAAATAATATATTTTCCTTCGAAACTCCAGCGTGATCAACAGCATATTGGTATACGGATGGATGTATTTTGTATTTCTTAACTTGTTGTGCGGATAAGAGATTTTTAAAATAGGAAGACATTCCCCTAGTATTTAGATTGTATTCTAAATCATCCAGGTCACCATTCGAGAGAATGCTCATGGGTATTTTTTCTTTTTGTAATATCAGAAGAGTTTCTAAAACATCCTGAAATGGAGTGAGTGATTTGTATTTTAAAAGTAAGGTATCAATTAACTCTTGGTTGTATTTAATTTTATTTTTTTTAAATGTATAGAAGAGTGCATTTTGAGAAATTTCTTTAAATGGAATGTATTTATCTGCAATTGTGAGAAGTCTAGTGTATTCAACCTGTTTTTCACGCCAAAGCCTTGATACATTTTGGTCAAAGGTTATCTCTTTGAGCTCTTTTTCAATAGAATGAAAATCCAAAAGAGTTCCGTAAACATCAAAGTATATATGTGATATTTTCATTTTTTTTAATAAAAACCTAATTATGATCTTAACAAGGGTTAAATTACTGTCTAATAGAATTTTTTCAAGAATAATTCCAAAGAAATTATATATTTTTTGTGTTTTAATTTCAGTATTGAATTGATTTTAATGTTTTTCGTTATTTATTGTCTTAAAATACAAAAAATACTATATATTTTAGCAAATTATGTAGATATTTTAAATATAGAATCGGTAAAAATCTTTTGAAAAATAAATTCATATGCATACTTATAATTTTTTTTATATTAAAATCATTTAATTTAACTGCTAGCGAAAAATTAAAAATATTAATAGTTAGTGAGAATTTCAATAAATCAGATCTCTTAACTGAAAAAAATATATATGATTTAATGTCAGAATCATTAAACCAAAAATATGATGTTGTTTATGAATTAGAAGCATATAAATATATGATTCCGGGCGGAAAAGTTAATTGTAAGACAGGTGATATAACTTGTACTTTTAAACTAGTTGAACCGTTGTTAAAAAAAACTCAAGATTGTATCTTATCAAACTACGGGAAATCAGAAAAGTGTTATTCTAATTTATTAAAAAAGTACGACTCTAATTTATTAATTATCAATAATTTTAAGAGACAGGAATCAAAGGTTCAAATTAAATCTACCCTTTTCAGAAGAAGTGGTAATTTACTTGAAATTGAAAATATTTTTGAAAAGTCAATTTTGGAATTTCAATCTGATTATTATCTAAAGGAAATTCCAATGTTTCTTTTTGATAATAAATATGTGATTAATCTTCCAAATGAGCTTTTATATAAAAATGAAAAAGTAGATTTAAAAGGTCTACAAATTGAAACTTTCAATAAATTAGATATTGAAATTTATAATTTTGTAACTGGAGATGAACTCGCTGATGCAATGATTGAAGAACAGAAATCTATTTTGAAGCAGGGTGATTCCCATTTCCAAAATGCAGAGTATTCTAGAGCAAAAAATATTTATAATGGAATCATAAAAGCTATAGATGCAGGCTTAAGACCTGAAATAAAATTAAAGGTGACTAAGTATGTCAGTGGTTTAAAAGCGAGAATTGGTTTGTGTGATGTAAACGAATTTTTAAAATTAGTTAGTAACAATGATAAAAAATTTTCCGTATTGCATGATTCTGCTAAAATTGACGAACTCCTAGAAATAATTCGAGAGTATAAAAACTTATCTAACTTACTAGAAAGTAATCCATTTATAGATAAGCTCACTAAAAATAAAGTAAATATTGGACTTAATAGCAGAATCAAACTTTTGATAAACCCAACATTTAACTCATGGCAAAAAAGAGCTGAGCAATTATTTTATCAATATAAATTTAATGAAGCTATTGAAGAATATAATAATATTATAAATGAAATTTATAGAGTTGTAATTGATGAAAAAGAGAAATCTAGACTCATAGATAAATATAATAAGTCCATAGAAGATGTTAAAGTTAATGGAAAAAAGTTATTAGGTAATTTTATTCGTTCCCGTTCAAATATTGCTGAGAGAAAAAACATAAATTATATAAGTCAGTATTTCATTGAAGAAAAAATAGAAAACTTAAAAATTTATTTGATTATCTCAGATAATATTTCTAATGAATTGTTAGAAATATTAAATAATGTTGAGTATAAAGAATACTTAGACAATAATTTAAAGAAATATTATAACAGAGTAGCTTTTCAAATTAATCAGTCAAGATTAAACCATAGTGATACCATTAAGCTAGAATATTCACCATACTCTAGCTTTGTTGATAGACAAGGAATTGAATTTAATTATATTCCCGGACTAGAAACAGTAAAAGAATGCGATAATAGTGATACCAACTGCTCTGTTTCCATAGATGGAAAAAAGGTAAAAATAATAAAACCCAAGTCTTTTTATATTTCTAAATATGAAGTATCACAATTTAATTGGTTAAATATAAAGGATCCTAACTTTATTAGAATTTCAAAGGAAGAAGAAAAAAGAAATTATTTTAGGACATCTGCTTCAAATCCATCTTATTTCAAAGAATGTGGTGCTAATTGTCCCGTTGAAAATATTAATATTTCAGAAATTGAAGATTTTATTGAGTCGTATTGTGCAAAAAGTAACTTTGGATCTCAAAATTGTCCTTATAGATTGCCAACTAATTATGAATGGGAGTACAGTGCTAAAGGATGGGAAAATGATTCCTATGCGGGACTATCCTACAATTCTCCAAATAATGATGATATTGGAAAAATTGCTAATTTTGGAGAAAATTGTACTGTTTCTTATGGAGGTTCCTATGATTTATTTACTCTAAAAAATGATTCTAGTAATCCATTATCATCATTTTTCGCGACAAAGCCGATTGACTTTAGTTTATATAAGTCTGCTAGTTCTGATTTGAAAGTTTTACTGGGTAACAAAAATAAATGTGGTACGAATGAAGTTGGTAAGAAATCTCCAAATTTTTTCAATTTGTATGACATGGCTGGTAATGTTGGAGAATGGTGTGTTCTCAATTCAAAAAATAATAGTTATGGTGTATGTGGTGGCTCTTGGGCTTTGAATGGAGAATACCAAAAATCGGATTATTTCAATAGAATAGATAAATCTATAAAAAATCCTACTATTGGTTTTCGTTTAATATATATGCCAAAAGAGTAGTACACAGGGGAAAATCCCCTGTGACTTGAATATTATCTACCTTCTTCCATAGAAATATCTTCTACTAACTTACCTTTTCCACAGGCACTCAGGGAAAAGGAAGATACTAGAAAAAGAATGGATAGGATTAAAAATGTTTTTTTCATAATTTAACTCCTTTCCTTAAGTATATTTGATGGGTTAAATTATTCAAGGAAATTATCAATTAGTAGAAGATTTTCTGGTAACCTACGACAAACTGGTTTCTGATAAATTACCATTATCATAGTCTAATAAGGGAAGTTGATTTGGGACAATATTATTTTCATCGGAAGCATAGACGTACGTTCTCAAATCTCGTACAACCCATACCCAGATTCCCATGAACATTGCAACTGAAAGCCATATTCCAAATCTAGAAGCTGGGATTAAAAAAAAGTCAACTACTCCGTGCTGAAAAACAGCCAAAAGGAAGGCTTTAAAATATAATTCTATTTTTTCAGAAGTTAATTTAAGATCATTTGCTTTCAGAAGAAATAGAGCAAAACATAAGTTTATTAGTAAATGTATGTTAGATGAATATAAAAGTCTTCCAGTAAACATTTGAAATGTATTTCGAATTTCTTTGTGTATATATGTATAATTTTCAGTAAAAGCAAATCCTAAAGCAACGAATCCTCCAATTAGTATTACATCTTTATTCCAGATTTTTTTTTGATAATCATAACCAAAAAAGAAAGCTAATAAAAATATTAGTAAAATTTTGAATGTCTCTTCCATCATTCCGGCTTGAATAAAAGCCAAATGGGCAGTGGCTGTCAACATAGAAGTTTTTCTGGGTTTGAAATCTACTTCAGGCCATATGATAGGATGCAAATAAAGGATGAGACGGGTGGAAATGTAGCCCATTATTAAGGAAAAAATTATTATTTTTAGTTTTCTATTCGATTTTCCAGGATGAAGTAAAAATAAAATGAAACCCCAAGGCAATATAGACAATAAAGCCAAGAATAAATCGGAAAATTTAAGTTGCTCAAGACTTAAAAAAAACTTACTAATTATATCCATATTTAGGGCTCTTCCTCTAAGTATCTACCATCAAAAAGTGTTACCATATCTTTTTGCAAGGATGTGGGCATTGCATCTGGATCGAGGGAACCATTCCAAAATAATTCTGTGACACGAACATCCCCTTTCGCTTCTGGAGGAGGCATTAGAGGACTCATACTTTCAATCAATTCTATAGTCAACTGATCCTGTTCGGGATATTCAGATGCTTCTACTATTACTATATCTACTATTTCACCCTCTGTTGTGATTGTATAAGCAACCACACAAGAATAAGGATGAGGAGCTCTCTTCCAATACTCCATAAACATTTCAGGTCCCCTCATCCTGGCTGAAATATAATTGGAGTACGTTTTTGTAAGGGGCTTACCTTTGATACGTTTTACATAACCTTTTGGTTTTCCATTATCACTTACTTCGTCTTTAATTTTTTCCCCATTCTCCTGACTGGTCGTTTCAGTACCCGAAATGACACCACCGTTTAAGTCTTTCACTTTATCAGGAATTTCAGGATCAATAAAGTAAAATTCCATTTTTTCGGGTTGGAAATGTTGTTTAGAAAGATCATTCTTTTTTTTAGAAGAATCAGTTCTAGTCACCATTATAGGTATTACAAATAAGAGAGATATCAATATGAGATGAATTAATATACTATACGAAAGATTAGTTTTAAACCCGGTAGTTAAACCTCGACTAGATATGGGATCGGTTTCTCTTTCTAATAAAGTTCTAAGTAAATTATTGGCAAATAAATAAGTTCCAACAAGTAGTGTACTTAGTAGTACAGGAATGAATAAATTAGAAGTATATCGAATAAATTCTTTATCCGGTATTCCCGGCTTTAACCCCATTGATTGTAAAAATGATGTTCCAAAGGAATAATCTATGTAATAAAACCAAGCTATTACAGTGAAAAACAATAGGAGCAAAAACGAAAATAGTACAGAAAACCCGATCCAATATCTACTTAAATAGACAATTCCCCATCCTGGCAAAAATGCTTCTCTGTATTTTGCAAATCTAGATTTATCGGTAAATGATTTGGAGAATAAATCTTTTGTAGGAGTCACAATTCGATTATGAACATAAAGGCTTAAGTAAGGTTTTCTGAGTATTGCTAAAACACTTTTTCTTCCTAAATTTCTGGAAACAGCATGTATATTTAAAAACCAAATGTATAGTTCTACTTCCCCTTTGAAATATCTACTTAGGAACATTGAGAATTCTTGCTGTCCTACGGATTCAAAAATATCGACACCATTTACAATGAGATAAAAGATTCCAAAAAATATATTGAAAAAAACATAAAGAAAAATTGCCGAAAACCAACTGAGAAGTACCTGATAAAGGTTATACAAGGAAGCTTGATTGGATGAAGATTCCTCTCTATTTTTATTTAATTTTCCAAATTTATTTAAAGAGTGCCTTGCTTCCCAAAATAAAATGAATAAACCAAAAAATGCCCAAAATCCGAAAAAAAAGAATGACTTTTCATCTTTAAATGCACTTACACAATATGGGGAACTCATATCCCACTGGCAAATGAGTTCAAGGGGGTAACATAAAATCCAAATAAAAATTTGTATGAAAACTGCTTGGAAAGCTATGGAACGAATTGTATGATTGATTCTGTACAAAAAAAGCAGTGCTATTGGGAAAAATACTTCATATCCAATAAAAGGACTCATCCAAGTCAATAATACCAAAAATGAATTGATGAGCTTTCTGTATCTTCCACTAACTTCTAGAAATTCTATCCTTTTTATTTGACTCATATTACATTCAATTTGACTGGTGGTATGAATCGGACAAGCGAAAAAAAATTATAAAACTCTTTTCATTTGTCCAATATTTTATTTAATTGTAGTTAATTGTTAAAATTTACTGTAGGACTTCCTTGAAATAATGAATCGCTTTTTGGCCTGGTTAAAAAAAATTTTTCATAAGCAAATATCAACAAACCCTATTTATTTGGATAAAGCATTAAATAGATTTCTACTCCCAACTGTTTTTATAGTACCCCTCATAACCTTATACTTGAATTTTCCTGGAGATCCAGAAATTCCATTCAACCCCAGAACAAATTATACTTATTTCAATGAGCCAATCTCTCCCATACCAAAAAATTTATTCATTAATACCAATAAAGCGGAAATTGGGGAGTTACTTTTTAACTCAAACTTACTTTCCACTGATGAAAAATTTTCATGCAATACTTGTCACACACTAGAAACGGGAGGTACAATCAGAAACTATTCTGAAAATTCATTAAACCCCGTCACAGTTTTCAATGCTGGAATCTTTTATAGAAGTATGGATGTATCTCAAGAAAACTATTCAAGTTCAATCCTAGTTAATGATATAATTCACTTCCCTAAAGAGATGGGTGATATAAATTCGAATCTTAATAATTTAATAAAAGATAATAAAATATATAATAAGATTAAACTAATATATGGTACAAATCCAAGTATTGAAATTATTAATGACTCCCTTTTAGAATTTATAATCTCTCTTTATACACCGAATTCAAAATTTGACAAATTCCTAAGAGGTGACAAAAATTCTTTATCTACAGGAGAAAAGGAAGGATATTTATTATTTAAAGAATTAGGTTGTATATCCTGCCATCAAGGAGTTAACTTAGGTGGAAATTTATATCAAACTGTAGGTATTACAGATGATTATTTTAAAGATAAGGGTGAACCTGGAGATTTAGATCAGGGGCTTTATCTTAAGACAAAAAAAGAGGAAGATAAATATAAATTTAAAGTTCCTTCTCTGAGAAATATCGCAGTCACTTATCCTTATTTACATGATGGTAGATACAAATCATTAAAAGAAGTAGTTATTATGATGTCGAAATACCAATTAGGCAAGCAAATAAGTGAAGACGATACTGAAAAAATAGTATCATTTCTGAATACTTTAACTGGAGAGTACAAGGGACAGTTACTCAAATGAAAACAAGATACAGAATTTTGATATGGTTTTTTATTTCGGGTCTTTTATACTTATTATTTTTAGGATCAAGAATTAATGATATAGATAAAATAGAACAAGTCATAAATGTATTACTAGAAATGAGAGAAGTAGATGCTCAATTAAATGAATCTATTTTAAAGAATAGATACAATATAGAAAGAAATTATGATAGAATTGAGACATCTGTAAACTCTATTAAAAATTTAATATATATCTTAGAATCTCTTTCTAATACTATGAATTTCGGAAAAGACTCTAAATTTAAAGATAATTTGGAAGTATTAAAAAAAGATTTTTTAATAAAATCTGATAATATAGAAAAATTTAAAGAAAATAATGCTATCTATAATAATTCTATTTCTCTAATTCCAATATCTATTCGACTTAATATAAGAAATTCTACCTCTCCGAAAGAACTACTAGATTCTCTACTTAAAAATATTTTATTTTTTAATTTAAAAAATGATAAAAAGTCACAATTAGATGCAAATGAAATTGTAGAGAAATTAATAAAAATAAATATAGTTAAAAAAGATGAAGAGTTAAATGTATTAGTTAAATACTGTCTAATCGCTTTAAATGAAAAGGAATCTTTAGATAAAAATTTAAACAACACTCTAGAAAGTAATTTTATACTTTCCATAGAAGAAGTGGCTGATTCGTTAACATATAGTTATAAATCTGAAATAAAAAAATCAAGTATATATAGTGTACTACTTTATAGTTTATCAGTTGGGGTACTGTTATATACAGCCTTAATATTATTAAAATTAATTATTAGTAGCTACTCCTTAAAAAAAGTAAACATAGATTTAAGAGAATTAAATGTATCATTAGAAAAGTTTGTACCTAAAGAAGTACTACAATTACTTTCTATAGACTCAATTTCTACTATAAAATTAGGAAAAAGTGTAAAAAGAGAAATGACTGTATTATTTTCAGATATAAGATCCTTTACATCACTTTCAGAAAAAATGAGCCCTGAAGAAAATTTTGAATTTATAAACTCCTATCTAAAACAAATGGGACCAATTGTAAGACAACATAATGGATTTATAGATAAATTTATCGGTGATGCAATTATGGCTTTATTTAAAGGAGAAGGTGAAGATGCTATTCTAGCTGGCATTCAAATGCTTAAAGAACTTAAAGAATATAATGAAAAACATCGTAATACGCATTTTAGACCTCCCCTTGAAATAGGAATTGGAGTACATGCTGGAGAAATGATGTTTGGTACCATTGGAGAAAATAATCGAATGGAAACTACCGTAATATCTGATACTGTTAATTTAGCTTCCAGAATTGAAAGTATTACAAAATTTTATGGAGTTGGATTTTTAATATCTGAGTATATTTATGAGTCTTTAGACTATCCAGAAAAATTTAAGATAAGATATATTGATAAAGTTAGAGTAAAAGGTAAAAACAGACCTATAAAAGTCTTTGAAGTATATTCAGCAGATTCTCCCGAGATGATAGAAAAAAAAGATTTAACTAAATTAGATTTAGAAAAAGCCATAACTAAATTTTACGATAGAGATCCAAAGCATGCATTAGAATTATTGAAAAGATGTAAATATAATTTTCCAGATGACCCAGTAATTCGATATCATCATGATAGATGTAAAAAGTTGATACCTAAGTTAATGGAACCGGAGGAAGAATGGAATGATGCAACCGAACCCCATTTTTAGTCATTTTTTTCTTTTCATTGATTTAATTTTTTTCAGGATGGACATATATGTATAAAATAATTATAACTTTTTTTTTGTTTTTGGGATGCCAATCCACAGATACTGTAACTAAAAATTTTAAAGAAATAGATCAATCCCAATTTGTTGAAATTGATAATCATGCATTAAAAACACCCGAATCAGAAGAAGTTAGTATCACGAAACTTTCAAAATACCTAATCTCTACTTCTAAAAATGATTTAGAAAAAACCAGAGCAATTTATAGATGGATAACAGATAGAGTTGCCTATGACACAAAGTCTTATTTTAATAACTCTTCTGGAGATGTATCACCCGACAAGGTATTAAAATCAAAGGTTGCAGTTTGCGAAGGATATTCCAATCTTTTTAATGAATTAGCAAAAGAAGCAGGACTACAAACAGAAAGGATCAATGGATTTTCCAAAGGATTTTCTTATTTTCCAGGTAAAAAATTCACAAAAGAAGATCATGCATGGAATGCAGTAAAAATTGATGGTGAATGGAGATTATTGGATTCTACCTGGGGTTCGGGTATCGTAAATGGTAAAGACTTTAAAAAGGAATTTAATGATTTTTATTTTTTAACATTGCCTGAAAAATTCATAAATGATCATTTACCCAAAGATCCGATTTGGCAATTAGTTTCTAATACTGTAACTCCTGAAGAATTTAGTTTAAAAGTAAAAAGATTCCCATCCTTTTTTAAATTTAATTTCAATAACATAAACCCTGATATAGCTATAATTGAATCGAATGACTATGAAGAGATAACTTTTGATAACCCCAATAGATTACAAGTAATCTCTTCTTTGGATAGTTTTAAGCAAAACACTTTTGTAAAACAAGAGGGAAGTAAAACTATTATAGAGATTAGATCCCCCGGAAAAGGTAGTTACGAGTTAAAAGTTTTTTCTAGACAAAAAGATGATACTGGATTATTTCCAATCGTACTACTACAAAAAATTAATTTCCAAAAAGAACATAGTTTAGGACAATATCCCGAAATACTAGATACTACAAAAATATATTTAGAGACACCCAAAGAAGGAAAACTAAAATCAGGCAAAAAAATATTATTTTCTATGAAGGTTTTTTCAGCAAAAGAAATTGCATTTGTGGACTCATCAAAAGAGTGGAAAAAATTTAATCTGAATGGTGATGACTCAAAATTTTCAGGGGAAGTTTTGTTAGAAGAAGGCCCTGTGAATGTTTTTGCAAATTATGGTGGTGATTCTTGGCCTTTAATTGTTAAATACATTGTGGTAAAATAATCTATTCCATTATTTTTAAAATTCCAGAATGAATATCATACTTAGGAAAAAATTTAAATTTTTCAATAGCTAAATAAGGATTTACAGTAGCGGAATAAAATAAAGGTCTTAGTGAAGATTCTTCTCTATGAAAAAAAAACTTCTTCAACTTGTATTCCAAGCTAACAAACATTGGGAAGAGTGGAATTTTTAAACTCCTCCTGTTTTGAATAAATTCCATTATTTTAATTATATCATTGTATTCAATTAATTGAGGATGACTAATATTAAAAATACCCTCATTTTCATAATTTATAGATATTATAATAAATTTTATTAAATCTTCGATAAATATGAATGATTTATAATTATTTTTAATTATAGGATAAGGGATTATTCCTTCTGCATTAAATTTCAATAATTTATTAATAAAACTTTTTAAATTTTTGCCATATACTGAACTAATTCTCAGTATAATTTTTTTATTTATTTTGGAATTCAAAATAATATTTTCGGCTTCGATTTTTGATTTTGCATAGTTTGTATTGCCATTAAGAATATCTGTTTCAATATTAGGAGTTGTACTACTATATCCATATACACTGATAGAACTTGAAAATATAAATTTATTTATATTTTTTATTTCAGCAATTTTGACTAACTTTCTAGTAGTTTCAATATTTCCTTCTTTATAGTCTTCCCAATTTTTGCCTTCCCCGGATGGTATTCCCGCAAGATGAAGTATACAATCAATATTATTTAACTCAAAATTAATTTTAGATTGAATTTCAGTGGAGGTTTTATATTGAATTAAGTCTCCCTCTAGATCAATATTATTTATATTTATAATTATTTTTATTAAATTAGGATGATTTAGATTTAACTCAGCTCTTGAAAAGCTGAGAATTGTATGACCGGATTTCAGGAGAATAGGTAGTAACTCTCTCCCTATTGCCCCTCTTCCTCCGGTCAAAAGAATTTTCATAGTTCAGATAATTTCTTTTCGACTTCTGCTTTTTTGGACTCGTAACCTTTTTTACCTAGTAAGGCAAACATATTATTTTTATAATCTTCTACCCCAGGTTGATCAAAAGGATTGATACCTAACATATATCCTGAAACACCACATGCATATTCAAAGAAGTAAATCAATTGACCAATAGTTTTTTCAGAAAGATCTTTAAATTGTATTTCAATATTAGGAACCCCTCCTGAATGATGAGCGAGTTTAGTTCCCTGAATTGCTTTTGAATTTACATAGGAAAGTGTTTTACCTGCTAAATAATTTAATCCATCAGGATCACCCTGAAATTCTTGAATTGTCATGTCTTTAGAAGGAGTTTCCATATTAAATACTGTTTCAAACAAAAATCTCTCTCCATCTTGAATGTACTGACCCATAGAATGTAAATCCGAGGTAAAATCAACTCCTGCAGGAAATATTCCTTTGTGCCCCTTCCCTTCGCTTTCTCCATATAATTGCTTCCACCACTCCGCAATAAAATGCATCTTGGGATTATAATTTACTAAAATTTCAACTTTTTTACCTTTTTTATAAAGTGCATTTCTCAGTGCGGCATACATACAGGCAATATTTTCAGTTCCACTTTGATGCTTAAAACTTTCTTCTAGCTCTAAAGCTCCTCTGTGTAAGGATCTAATATCTTTACCTGCACTTGCAATGGGAAGAAGTCCTACAGGTGTAAGAACAGAGTATCTTCCCCCAACATCATCAGGTATCACAAAAGTTTTAAAGCCATACTCATCCGATAACTTTTTCAAGGCACCTTTTTTGGAATCAGTTGTAGAATAGATTCTTTTTTTTGTTCCGTCTTTTCCATATTTTTTTTCAGACAATGCCAATAAGGATCGAAATGCCAGGGCTGGTTCTGTTGTAGTACCCGATTTAGAAATTACATTTACACTAAAATCTCTATCTTTTAAAAATTCAAGTAGCTCTGTGTGATACTCAGAATCAATATGATGACCCGCATATAAAATCTTTACGGATTTTTTATCTTTATTATAGACTGAAAATGGACTGGTCGTTGCCTCTAATACCGCTCGGGCTCCTAAATAAGACCCACCGATACCAACCACAACTAAAAATTCTGATTGATTTTGAATCTCACTTGCCGCTTCTTCAATTGCCTCTATTTCTTTAGATTCCGTTCTCATAGGGAGATCCACCCATCCGAGAAACTCCTTCCCTCCCCCAGTCTTAGAGTGTAGTATTTCTCTTGCTTTGTTAGCATTGTCGATTTCTGAATCAATTTCTGAATTTGTCAAAAATCCTTTTGTAAAATTTGATAATATTTTTATGTTCATAGTTTCTCCTTTGAATGTATTATACTACTTTTGATTAATTCTTCTATCTAATCTCAATAAAGATGATACTGTTATACCCAAATATGCAGCCACATCTTCCTTTGAAATACGATGGATATTCTTCTTATTATTTTCTAAAAATTTTGAGTATTTCTCTTCTGTTGAAAAAATTAAAAAATCACTCTCTCTCGCTTCTTTTTCGAGATATACCGATTCTAAAAAATATTTTGAAAATTTGAGGTATTCAATTGTATCCTTATGGCTCTCTAAGACTTTATTAATATTTCCGACAAATACCTCTGAATCCTCTAGAGCAATTATATCATAGTAGAGGGAATCACCGGTGAGAATACTACCATAGGATCCTAAAAAGTCATTTTCCAGACAAAAATCTTTGATAATCTCCTTTTCTCCAATTTTCCTTCTGACCTTAAATAAACCCTTTTTAATATATCCTATTTTATTGCCTTTTTCTCCAGACTTTAAAAAAAATTCATCTTTAGGGATTTCTTCAATGGTATAATCTTTGAAAAGATTATATATCCAAATAGATGAGTTTTCTTCGTTAGGCATCTTATTATCATTTATTTTTCGGTTTTAAAATCTAGGGAAGAAATTTTTTCATAGGAAAGGGTTAGAAATTAATTAAAAAATCCAATGGGACTAATTTTACTTTTTTCAATTTACTTTGATTTTTTTTTAGTTTTATTTGAAATATTATAAATTTTAGGTCTAATTATATAGATTAGAAATTTTGTTAAATTTGATTACAAAATACTAGGAGTGATTTATGAGAGTGAATATTTTAATTTTAATTCTCCTTTCCTCAGTAATTTTTTCCAATGAGAATGATATAAGAGATAGGCATGGATCCTATAAAGGCAAAGTTGAGAAGGACGGTTCCTTTAGGGATAGGTATGGAAGCTATTCCGGAAAAATAAATTCGGATGGGGAACTCAGAGATAAATACGGCGGTTATAGGGGGAAAGTAAATAATAACGGGGACATCAGAGATCGAGCTGGAAGTATGCTAGGACGAATAACAAGCAGTGGAGAAGTTAGGGATAAATATGGTTCTCTATTGGGTGTGATCGGTGATGACGGAAGAGTGAGAGATCGCTATGGCTCTAGCCTTGGTAAAGTCGGAAGGGATGTATCTAAGGAGAGTACTGCCATTAAATTTTTCTTTCCTGGGATTACTGAATAATTAAATTTCTGTATTTATTTCATAATCAAAGATAGGGAATATATTCATAAGTTCCCTATCTCCAAATTTTTTGTCACGATTTATTAGACGTTCTCTATAAACATCAGATTTACTTGAATTCATTTTACTAAAATAATAGATAGCATACACTGTAATTTCCCTATTCTTATTTAATAAATATTTACTTTCTATTTCTTCATAGGATAAATGTTCAGTTTTACGCATTAATTCAATCAATATTGAAATACTCTTGGCTTGCTCCTTGTTGCCCAATTGAAAATATGTAGTACGAAGTAAATATAGAATTTCCTCATCCATATTCCATCCATCAGCTTTGAGGGTTTGTGAAAATGTTCTTCTGAATAAATTCAATGCAGCCTGATACCTCTTTTTTTTATTATAAAACTGAGCAAGTTCTAATGAATATTTTTTCTCCTGAAAAAAAAACACTGGCAGATGAGATTAAGATATCCTCCATTTCATCTGAATCTGGAGAGATATGATATTGAAACAATCTCCAATAATGATAATAATTTTTATTAAAAGGAAATTTCTCCACTAAGGATTTACTCTCCATTACACCCTGTGAATATTTTTTTTGATCCAGTATTTTTTGAAGGCTTTCTAAAGACTCTTTTTCGTTTTCCTCTTCTCCAAAATTGGAAATTCTTTTTTTGGCATATTCAAAGTATTTTTTTTCTCCCAAGCGGGATGCTAAAATGAGAGATTGAAATCTCTGTGATCTATCCCCGGGCTCTAGGGCTAAATATATTCGTAAAAAATCAAATGCCTTTCGTATTCGCCTGTCTTTGGCATAGAGATTATATAGCTTTAGGGCAAGAGTAGAATCTTCTTTCTTCTGATAGAGTGCTTTTTCATAGGCAAGGATAGCCTCTGTCTCATTTCCGGAATCTTCGTATAATTTTGCACTCAATTTGAAAAATCCATATTCCAAAAAGCCAGGAAATTCAACCTGAAGTTTGTTCAATTTTTCTCGAGAAATTTCTGGTCTTTTTTGAAAATAGTAGTATTCTGCCTCGGTCAATATAGTTTTGTAAAAATCAGGGGGATCGTCTACAGCAAGAAGCCCCGAAAATAAACCGATAAACGATAAAAAGAGTAAGAATCCCCTAACCCAAAAGAAGTATGTCCATCCTGCTAATTTTTGGCTTGACCTATCTTTCTCCACATATTTCTAATCGGTCATCTGAACAAAAAAGGTAATCTCGAATGATATCAGCATATATTGTATTCGGTGCATCAATCCTCGCACTTCTAGTAGCGTTGTTTTTTGCCCGAAAAGTAACCAGTATTAGGGTAGGATCCATACCTCCTTCCCCCTCAGATGAGAAATTAATCACTATTTCTTCTGCCATCGCAGAAGGGGCAATGGCATTTCTCGTGCGTGAGTACAAAGTAATCGCTATCTTTATCGCAGTTATGGCAGTTGCCATTATCGCCCTCTTAGATAATCCAAAGACCCCAGAAATCAATGAAGGAATCTTCACTGCTATTGCATTTGTAAGTGGTGCAATCATATCCTGTCTTTCTGGATTTATAGGTATGAAAATAGCTACACTAGGGAACGTAAGAACTACACAAGCGGCAAAGGAATCAATTTCTAAGGCGTTTAGAGTAGCTTTTGACTCCGGTGCCGTTATGGGTTTTGGTCTTATTGGTTTGGCAATTTTGGGATTGATTACTCTCTTGCAAATTTATACAACTCTTTTTCCAGGAGATAACCTTCGTTTAGTAGTGATGGAGACAATCGCAGGCTTTGGATTGGGTGGTTCTTCTGTCGCCCTTTTCGGAAGAGTGGGTGGTGGAATTTATACAAAAGCAGCAGATGTGGGAGCAGACTTAGTTGGTAAGGTAGAAAAAGGAATCCCTGAGGATGATCCTCGAAACCCAGCTACAATCGCTGATAATGTTGGGGACAATGTGGGCGACATTGCAGGTATGGGAGCTGATCTTTTTGGATCTGCCGCGGAAGCAACCTGTGCTGCTTTAGTAATCGGAGCAACAGCAACTGCACTTACAGGGAACATGGATGCACTACTCTATCCTGTATTAATTTCTGCATTTGGTATTCCCGTATCACTAGTCACAACATTTTTTGCTTCTGTGAAGGAAGGGGAAAGTGTTGAGGGAGCTTTAAAAAAACAACTTTGGATATCAACTATTTTAATGGCAATTGTCATGTATTTTGTCACACAGAAATTCATGATAGATGAATTCGTAATTTCAGATAAAACAATCACAAGAAATGGAGTTTATTTATCATTGATATTTGGTCTATTCGCAGGGATGTTTATAGGATTGATAACAGAATACTTCACATCTCATTCCTATAAACCTGTAAGGGAAGTAGCTGATTCTTCTAATACAGGTGCTGCAACCAATATCATATATGGATTAGCTTTGGGTTATAAAAGTACTGTAGTACCGGTTATTTTACTTGTTATAACAATCGTAGTTTCCAATACTCTTGCTGGGATGTATGGGATCGCTATTGCGGCATTGGGAATGATCTCCACAATTGCAATCGGTTTGACCATAGATGCTTATGGTCCCGTGAGTGACAATGCCGGTGGTATTGCAGAGATGGCCGAACTCGGAAAAGAAGTACGAAACAGAACAGATACACTCGATGCGGCAGGTAATACAACAGCGGCTATCGGAAAGGGTTTTGCAATCGGGTCAGCAGCTTTGACATCATTAGCTCTATTTGCGGCATTTATTACCCGTTCACAAACTGCATTTAAAGAAATAGGGAAAGATTTTGGTGTAGTTGAATTATTGGATCCTTTAGTCTTTGGTGGTCTTTTATTTGGAGCAATGCTACCCTTCCTATTCAGTGCATTTACTATGAAATCGGTGGGTGATGCAGCAAAAGATATGGTGGAAGAAGTAAGACGACAATTCAGAGAAATCCCCGGTCTTATGGAAGGGACAGGAAAGCCCGATTACAAACGTTGCGTGGATATTTCCACCACAGCGGCACTCCGAGAAATGATTCCTCCTGGAATTTTAGTTTTGGCAACACCAATTTTAGTAGGTTTCCTCTTTGGAATAAAAGCTCTTTCTGGGGTTTTAGCAGGGGCATTGGTTTCTGGTGTAGTACTGGCGATTTCAAGTGCAAACTCAGGTGGTGCTTGGGACAATGCTAAGAAATACATAGAGGCAGCTGGAAAAAAAGGAACCGACCTACACAAAGCGGCAGTAGTTGGTGATACAGTTGGAGATCCCTTCAAAGATACATCAGGCCCTGCTATAAATATATTAATCAAACTAATGGCAATTACCAGTTTAGTGTTTGTAGAGTTTTTTATTCATTACGGTGGATTGTTAACAAAGTAAGAACAACTTACTTTCAAACTATTTTTTACTCCTTTTTCTGAGGTCAATCAATACAATTGATAGGAAAAAGGAGTAGTTGTATTACTAATTATCTAGCATCAAAAAACTCTTCAAAATTATATTTCATAATTCATTTTTTATTAAAATCCTTCTAAAATAAATATCTAATTCTTTTTTATACTTTATCATGCTGAATAGGTATGGGATATAATATCTAAAGACTTAAATAATTTGATATGCTTAACTATAAATCGTAGTACATAAATAAAAAGGGATTTTCTATTTCTGAAATTTAGAAAATTAATGGACTTACGAAATAAGATCAGGGAGAATGGGGATTTTAGGAATTGTACCTCACCCCAATATTCCAGTTTTGTACTACATTTCTTCATACACCGCCTCTCCATGGTTCGTCTATGCTCACCACAAGTTGCGTTTAAAAAGAGACGCAACAGAGAGGGGTAACTTTATAGTTACCATT
>CANGZW010000038.1 GCA_947458405.1 Leptospiraceae bacterium | reverse complement strand
TCACATCCAACTCTCATTCCATCAAATAATCCAATAGAAGGAAAAAGTGGTGCTCCACAACCCAGTAAAAATATATTTTTACCAACTATCTTACGTATTGATTCAATAGACTGTCGATATTTTTGAGCTGGACTGACTTTTGTGTTATAGGGAACTCCATCCAAAAGTCCTGCAAATAAAAAATCCAATTTGAGATAGGTATATCCCCACTCTTTTGTTATAGTTTTGAATACATTTTCTAGATAATCCTGACTTATTGGGTGAGTAACATCAATACAGTAAGTATTGGATAATCCCCAAAGAGGTTGAAAAATAGCAGGTACGGGATTTCCTTTTTCATCTTTTAAGATAGCTTCGGGATAGAGCTGAAAGAAGGATGATTTTTTTCGAGCCAGAAAGGGAGCTAACCAAATACCGGGTTTTAAGTTAGCCTTTTTAATTTCTTCAGCAAGAAATTGCATACCCGCTGGAAATTTTGCATTGGGGGTTAGCCATTCTCCAATTTCTTTTTGGTAACCATCATCTATTTGAAAAAACTCAACGGGTATTTTTTTCTCCCGAATTTCCTTTAAGTTATCCAATATAACTTTTTCAGAAATTTTTGTATAATAATAGTACCAGGAACACCATCCTGAGGGAGCAGACTGATCAATCTTTTTGACACCACATCTCTTCCCGAGGGTTCTGGAATAATCTTCTAAGGCAGAATAAATATCTCCAGTGATTGCTACCATTTTTATCGAAGTCAGTGAGATTGAAGTTTTAAAGTCCGGGGAATAATATAAATCATAAATTACTTCTACAGTTTCTACATGACCTAAGGCATTTAAAACTACCCTAAATTTACAATTTTGTTCGGAAATATCGCTTACTCCCAAAATAAATCCAGATTTTAAGGAATGATTCCATAAAACCAATACCCCTTCGCTAATAAAATCACCTGTTTTATTGGAATGTTGTGTATATGAGTTTTCTTCTGATACCCTTAAGAACTCCATAAGGGGGGAAGAATCCTTCTCTGTTTTATTATAAACAGTGGTCACTCCCCATGATTGGTACCCATTTTGAAGAATTTCATAGGGGGTATCATGATTTATGGTTGCTATACTGAGGGTGATTGTGGTTAGCTTGAGTCCGACAGAAGGTCTTTGGATACTCTTCCAGGTTAAACTCCCTGTATAGTGAATCTCCGAGTTCATTTTTTTTTCATTTAATTCTATTTCAAATTGATTATCATTTGATAATGCAGTATTTTTTGATTGAAAGGAAAAATGAGTATGATATTTTTTACCAAATATTTGGTAATCTAATCTGGCTGTGGTCATTCGTAGCTTCCGTCAGTTCTTGTATAAATAGGAAAATATGCCTCAAAAACATTCAACAATAAAACCAAAACTTTTTCAGGGTGACCTGGATGAAGAAACCACCGAGCTCTACCTAAAAGATAATCGTCTAGCGGTAGACTGTGAGATGATGGGCTTAAACCCCAGAAGAGATCGTTTATGTGTGGTACAAACATGTGATTCACGCAATCATTTTAGTATTATACAGATTTTACCGGGACAAACAAACGCCCCAAGGTTACAAAAAATTTTAGAACACTCTGATATAGGCAAAGTATTTCACTTTGCGAGAATGGATATGCTTTTTTTAAAATCCCATTTGGGAATTAATGTAAATCCAGTCTTCTGCACAAAAATTGCGTCAAAACTCTGTAGAACTTACACAGATAAGCATGGGCTCAAGGATATTATACGAGAGTTTTACGGAGAAAATATGGATAAAAAGAACCAATCTAGCGATTGGGGAAAGAAAGTTTTATCCAAGGATCAATTAGAGTATGCTGCGGAAGATGTTCGATTTTTAGTTTCCCTTGAACAAATCCTAACCGGGATGCTTGCCAGGGAAGGTAGATTTGAATTAGCTGAAGATTGTTTTCATTTTATACAAACTCAAATCAAACTGGACATTCTAGAAATGAAAGATACTTTCGAGCATTGAAAAAAAATTCAAAAAAATTTTTCTGTCAATCTTGCGGAGCTGAATATGCAAGATGGGCAGGAAAATGTGATACGTGTAGTAATTGGAATACAATTATCGAAGAAACATCCGAACGGTTTTCCAATACATCACCTTTTAGCAAGAAATCTTACTCTGTTCCCCTCCCCCTTGATAAAAATGAGTTAGAAAATACATCCCGAATGACAACAGGATATGAGGAACTCGATCTAGTTTTTGGAGGTGGAATTGTTGCTGGAAGTATAAGTATCATTGGAGGAGAGCCGGGTGTCGGAAAATCTACTCTCATTTTAAGTATTGCAAAGAAAATTTCTCCTCAAAAAAAAATCTTATATATCTCCGGGGAAGAATCAGCTCCACAAATTAAAATGCGTGCGAGTAGAATGAAAGTAGATGGTAAAAATGTGTATTTAAGCTCTGAGACAACAGCTGAAAAAATCGTAGAAATGGTTCGGGGGGAAAAACCTGATCTGGTTTTTATCGATTCTATTCAAACAATTTCAAGAGAATCTCTCTACAATCAAGCAGGGACTGTAACACAACTCAGAGAGTGTACACAATTATTTTTAGAGTTGGCTAAATCTTCTAATATACCTGTAATACTCATAGGTCATATAACCAAAGAAGGAAGTATCGCAGGTCCTAAAGTATTAGAACATTTGGTGGATACAGTACTTTATTTCGAAAGTGATAAATTGAATTATTACCGTTTAATTAGGGGAATTAAGAATAGATTCGGGCCAGTTGGTGACACAGCTGTATTTGAAATATACTCAGAAGGACTCCGCGAAGTAAAAAATAAACATGACTTATTTATTTCGCGAGATCATGAAAATCGAACAGGAACTGTTCTTTCGGCTGTGCTAGAAGGAAGTAGATCGATGACTGTTGAAGTACAGGCTTTAGTAAGTAGAACAGCCTACTCCCAAGCAAGAAGAATGTCAGAGGGAATTGACAACAGAAGATTAATCTTATTAGCGGCGGTGATTGAGAAATTTCTTGGGATAAAATTGGTAGAATGTGATATTTTTAGTAACCTCGCAGGGGGACTAAGTATTGATGAACCGGCTTTAGATATGGCGATTTGTATTTCTATTATTTCAAGTTATAGAGAAATAAAAGTTCCTTCTTCAACGGCAGTCCTTGGCGAAGTGGGATTGTCAGGGGAAGTGAGACCGGTCAGCAATATATTAGCCCGAGTCAAGGAATTACAGTCACTGGGAATTCAAAAAATTTTTATACCGAATGGAAATCAAAAAGAATTAGAAAAGCAGGATAAATCTCAACTGATTTTAGTTTCACATCTTAAGGACTTTGAACTGGTTTTTTAGATTTAAATTACCGATTTTCTTTAAATACAATTTTAACAATTAATTTATAAAATAGAAATGAAAATAAAGAAAGAATAGCTCCTGTAATATTTTCTAGTCTGGGTATATCTTCAAACATAAGCACAGCCAAATTTATATAATAAGATATTAAAAAAAGAAAGGTTATAAATATAAAATTTAATAATAAGCTAACTTTGCTATATTCATTTATATTAATTTTTATTGATCCCAAAAGTATGGGAATAGATAGAGTTATTTTTGATATAAATTTATATAATAAATATTTTGATAATATATTATTATTATAGTAATTTAAATATTTAGTATTTTCCTCTAAAATTAATCTTTTTTTGAAATATTTAATTGATTTAATATTTTCTGAATAATGTAAACCCACAATAAATAATACTAAATCATGCAAAAAACTCCCTAAATAACAGGCAACTAGATCAATTGCTAAATTTTCATCCCCGGTGGCCACCATTGTACCACAAGAAATTGTAGTTAGATCACCCCAGATAAATGCACTCAATAGAGTTAGAAAAAAAGTATTAATCAATTGAAGTTATAATCTCTTCTTAAATCAATAGTCATATTTTTTATTATATTTTCGCTCATAGCCTTTATATTTCTTGAATTATAATCAACGCTATATCTATTTGTTGACTATTAATAAATAGGAGCAATCTCAAATTATATTAGAAACTGTATTTTTACATTTTAATGATCCTACATTCAAACGAAATTTACATATAAAAAAGCTGAGAGAAGGAGGTATTAAATTAAAGAAATATTCACCTAAAAAATACAATTTATTATCAGTCCTTCCGGAATGGATTTAAATAAATATTTTTGGAAGAATCAAATAATAACAAATTTTGAAATTTTCTGTGGATAATAAAAATAATCTTTTTGAAAAGATTAGAATCTTTCAAAAAATTATCCCATACCAATCCTTGTAAAAGAGGGATTAAATCATGAAAGATTTCACAATCATTGGTGCAGGGTATGCGGGGGTATCTACGGGAGCTCTCCTGGCAAAACAAGGATTCTCAGTGCAAATTCTGGAAGCCCATTCTTTGATTGGGGGCTGTGCTTCTTATTTTAGAAGAAAGCACTTTCTGTTTGATGCGGGGGCAACTACTCTCAGTGGAGTTTTACCGGGTCAACCCTTGGGAAAATTATTTAATGATCTAAATATCCAACCCGAACTTAAAAAACTCGAAATAGGTATGACAATAAAAATGGAAAAGGAGACAATTACCCGATACTCCAATTTAAATGAGTGGATAGAAGAAGCAGAAAAGTGTTTTCCAGAAAGTAGAAAGATCCAAAAAAAATTCTGGAATAAAATATATTCCATCAATAATTCAGCTTGGGATTTTATCGCAGATAATGATTCCCTTCCTCCCCGATCCTTAAGTGATCTTTTCAAATTAGCCAAACCTTCGAATTGGACAAAAATTAACCTATTGCCCGGACTCTTTTTTCCTTTGCGATCTCTTTTAAATTCCTTAGATTGCAAGGATGCAAAATTCGAAAAATTTTTAGAAGAGCAGTTATTAATAACAACACAAACCACAATCGACAAAGCTCCAATTCTAACATCTGCTATGGGACTTGCATATCCTTCTGAAACGTATTACCCAATTGGTGGCATTACAAAACCTTTAGAACTTATACTAAATAAATTTATAGAACTTGGAGGAACTCTTACTCTCAAAGAAAATGTTAATTCCATAAATTACGAAAAAAATAATATAATCGTTAAAACAGAAAAAGGAAATGAGTATAGTTCAAAATTTTTAGTTTCAACAATCCCTATTTGGAATATGAAAAGCATCACAAATGGTAAAATTCAAAAATATTATACCAAACTTTCAAATAAATTTCCTGAAGGTCCGGGAGCCTTCACTATTAATTTTGGGATAAATTCAAGTTCAACCTTAAAGGGTGGATATTATCAAATTCATACTGAAGAAAAAATTCCAGAATGTGAGGCAGGTGCTTTTTTTCTTACCCTCTCAGAAATTGGTGATACAATTAGAGCCAAGGAAGGTTCAAGAACAGTGACTATTTCAACTCATACAAATGCTTTACATTGGGAAAACTTAAATGAAGATGATTATGAGTTAAAAAAACAAAAAATTACAGAATATATTTTAAATAAATTTGATAGTGTATTTCCAGAATTCAAGGATTCTGAAAAATTATTTTTATTATCAGGATCCCCACGAACATTCCAAAAATTCACCAAACGATTTCGGGGGTATGTGGGGGGAATCCCTCATAGCACAAATCCCTCTTTGTTATTGTTACCTGCTAATAGAACTCCGTTTAGAGGTATTTTTCAGGGAGGTGATACAGCATTTCCCGGTCAGGGCACACCTGCTGTTGTTAAAGGAGCTTATCAAATTCTTAATTATTCTAAATATTTAGAATAATTAAGAATGACGGGCTTCTAGTTCATCCACAACATCTTTTATGGAAAGATTTCTGCTAACAATTAATACTTGCATATGAAATAATAAGTCAGCTAACTCATGAATGAGTTCATCCTGATCTGGATTTTTAGCAGAAACAATCACTTCACCTGCCTCTTCTCCTATCTTTTTTAATATTCTATCCACTCCAGCTTTAAATAGCTCAGCGGTGTAGGATTTATCGGGTAGATTTAATTTTCTGTCTTTGAGTACGTCTTCTAATTTTTGCAAGAATTCCATAATTCCTATACTTCATAGCTTGGTTTTTTTAGCAAATCAAAAGATTTAACAATTATAATTAATAAAATACTAATTGTCTTTAAATATTATCAATTCAAGATGAATCTATGAGATATTACCGAAAACTCATTCCAGTTCTGCTTGCCTTTTTTTCTATTTTTCTATATTTTCATGCTAATTCCCCCATTTTTGGAGATATTATCTGGGGAGAATCATTCTCTAAAGGTATTGAATTGGCAAAATCAAAAAATACCCCCGTAGTAATCGATATGTACACTGATTGGTGTGCCTATTGTAAGGATTTAGAATTTAAAATTTTCCCAGAACCTGAGGTTTCTAAGTTATTGGAAAACTTTACCACATTAAGAATCAATGGGGATGAGAATCCTGACATAGCAAAAATCTTTAATATCTCTGGCTATCCTACAGTTCTATTTTTGGACAAAAATGGTGCCTACTTAGATCGAATTGTAGGACTTCCAAGTTCACAAATGATGGTCAAAAAACTAAAAGAAGTGTACGACAAAAGAAATATTGAAGATCAGTTAATCAATTCCTTAAAAGTAGATCCAGAAAATGTAATACTTAATTATAGAATGGGAATTTACTATTTTAAAGCAAATAATTTTAGTAAATCAGAAAGTTATTTTCTTAAAGCAATCAATTCATCCAAAAATGAAAATCCTGAAAAGAAAATGGAATCATTATTCAATATTGGAATAATTCAAATACAGGAAAAGAAATTTAGTCAGGCTACTTCCATTTGGACAAAATACTTGAATGATTACCCCACCGGTGATGAGTCAGCGGCGAGGTACTACAGAGGTGTATCCTATTTTTATTTAGGAAAAGGAGTTGAAGCTAAAGAGGACTTTATCCGCTCTAAGTTTTTATCCACCGATCCCTATCGTAAGATGAAAATCCAAGAATTCTTAGATAAAATAGACTAATTAGTTGATTCCTATAGCATAATGAGTGAAACCAAGATTTTTCATAATCTTTTTAGAATACTGGTTTCTTCCATCAAATATTAAAGGACTTTTCATAATTTGTTTCATATAATCAAAATCGGGTTCTCTAAACTCTCTCCATTCAGTTAATAGTAAAAGTGCATCTGAACCTTCTAAAGCCTGATAGGGGTCTTCTTTGTACTCTACCTTTCCTTTAAAATAAACCTCTGATGTTTCATGTGCCGCTGGATCAAATACTTTTAGTATTACACCTTCTTTGTGTAACTCACTTAAAAGGGGAATGGCTGGCGCTTCTCTCATATCATCAGTCATAGGCTTAAATGCCAATCCCCAAACTCCAAATACTTTCCCTTTTAGAGATTCATTCTTAAAATGTGTTTTAATTTTAGTGAGTAATCTTAATTTTTGTTGTTCGTTGACTTCCTCAACTTTTTGTACTACATGCATTGGAACATCATACTCTTTTGCAGTTATAAGAAGCGCCCTTACATCTTTAGGGAAGCATGATCCCCCATATCCAATACCTGCGTATAAAAATTTATTTCCTATTCTAGAATCCGAGCCTATTCCCTTTCGAACATCCTCATAATTAGCTCCAACCGCATCACAAAGGTTAGCAATTTCATTGGCAAAAGAAATTTTTGTAGCTAAAAAAGAATTTGCGGCATATTTACTCACCTCTGCGGAACGAGTGTTCATCAGTAATATAGGGTTCCCATTTAAAACAAAAGGAGTATAGAGCTCCTTCATGAGATCTGCCGCTTCTACTGACTCCGTTCCTATGATTACTCTCTCGGGACGCATAAAATCATCTATTGCCGCACCCTCTTTTAAAAATTCAGGGTTCGATACAACATCAAATTTGTGAGTAGTTTCTTTAGAAATAATTTCTCTAACTTTATCTGCAGTGCCAACAGGAACTGTTGACTTATCTACGATAATTTTATAGCCATTCATAAATTTTCCAATATTTTTGGCTACATCTAAGACCATAGAGAGATCAGCTTCTCCATTTTTTCCGGTGGGAGTTCCCACAGCTATAAAGATAAATTTCGAATTTTCAACTCCTTCCTTTAGGGATGTGGTGAAATTTAATCTATGGCTATTTGTATTTTTGATAACAAGCTCGGATAAGCCGGGTTCAAATATTGGAATAATTCCTTTTTTTAATTTTTCGATTTTTTTTTCGTCAATATCTACGCAAGTAATCGTATTTCCATATTCCGCAAAACAAGCCCCAGCAACAAGACCTACATATCCCGTTCCAATTACACAAATTTTCATTTATAACTCCTGATTTTTCCACTCGCAAGTTGTTGGAAGATAAACAAGACCATCAAATTTGGGTAACTCTATTCTTTCAATTTCAAAATCTAGTATAGAATCTTTCCAAAGATAACACCCTTCAATATGACTATCCCCTTTATGAAATGAAATGCCCAAACTATATTTTCCTTCCCTAAAATTTAGAGGAAAACTAAAAATAATTGAATACTCCCAATTACTTTTCACATTGTATATTTCTTTACCCAAAATATGAGAATTAATACCGAAAACCCTAATACCACGATTATCATCTATTTGAAAACCAACCGTCAATCTTGGAATTTCCGATTTAAATTTAAATTTAATTTCTAATTTTACAGTTTGATTTAAAAAAAATATATTTCTATTATTATTTAGTTCATCAAGTAATTTAACATTATAATATAAAAGCATATCTTCAGAAAAATTATAATTGTCTTCATTTTTCCCTAAAATCTCGAAATATTTTCTGAGTGCTAATGTTGGATTACCAAAAAATTCTAAATTTCCTTTTTCTAATAAAATTATTTTTTGGCAAATTGCACTCATCATTTGTAAATCATGACTTACAACTATAATTATACTACCCCGCTCAATAAACTTTTTAAATCGATCAAGGCATTTCACCTGAAAACTAGCATCTCCAACAGCTAGAGCTTCGTCTATTAATAGTATATCGGGTCTGTTAGCTGTGGCAAGTGAAAATCCTAATCTCATTGTCATACCAGTAGAATAGTTTTTTAAAATTTGATTTTCTAAGCCAACAAGACCTGCAAACTGAAAAATTTCTTTTTCTAATTTTTGTATCTCATCTGAAGAGTAACCCCAAAGTAATCCATTAAATCTTATATTTTCAAGTCCGGTTAATTCAGGATTAAATCCCACTCCCAATTCTAGCATGGGTCGTATAACACCCGATATAGTAATTTTTCCACTATCTACCATAGAAACATTTGATAAAATCTTTAAGAGTGTAGATTTACCAGCACCATTTCTGCCGATAACACCAATTATTTGACCCTTTTCAGCATTAAAATTTAATTTATTGAGTGCAATATATTGACTGGTTCCTTTAAATAGTCCCAAAGAAATAACAGATAAAACTCTCTCTAATAAATTAGAAAACCCAATATACTTTTTACTTACATTCTCTACAGAAATCATAAGTGATCCGGAACAATTTTATCAAAAGATATTCTTGTAATAATATAAAACATAATTGATATAAATATATATATTATAAATATATTATAATTAATATCAGGAACATAATTAGAAAGTAATACACTTCGAAATATTTCTAAAAAAGGCAAAAGAGGATGATAAATTAAAATAGATTGGTATTGAATTGGGGGATGATATAGTATAGGCAATGACCAAAATCCAAATTGTAGTAATAATCTAACAATTGGTGATATATCTTTCAATAGTACATTTGCCATTGATATATATCTAGTAAAAGGATATAAAAATAATGCTGAGAGAAAAATCCAAGGAAAAATCAGTATACTAAATAATGATATATTTTTTATCATTATCAAATATATAATAGCCGGAAAACTCAGAATGATAAAATGAATCATCATTTGAGATATGGGAATAAGATAAAAAATATCCAAACCCACTCCTGATCTTTTAATAATAGCCCTATTTTCAGTTAGAACTGTTGTGCTCTTATGAATCATTTCCTGAAGGGGTATCCAAAAAAGAACTCCCGAGAGAATAAATTCTACAGTTTTAGTAGAAGAATAGCCTCTAATGGCAGAAAGACCGTCAGATATATAGATATATAAAAAAAAGATTAGTACACCCTGTATTAAAAACCATAAACTACCCAGAGCCGCCCCCGCATACTGCATGGCATAGTCACGCTTCACTAGAATTGCTAAAATACCCAGTTTTTTTAGCCAGTTTTTCAATTTTTATTTGTTATCTCTATACAATTGAATTAATGATCGATCCAAATCTTTTTTCTACTCTTTCAACAATGATTGGATCCGGAGTTAAAACAGGAGGGTACCATTCTTTAATTCGACAATCAAGTACAATTGCACCCTCAAATGATATATGATTTCTTATTACTTTAGTTGTTCCATAGATATCTCCCGCAGGTTCAAATCTAGTGAAAATAGTCCAAAGAAAATTTGAATCACTTGCAACTGTATCTAAGGAATCATCAACTAAAAAAACAAATGTAAACTTGTGAATAGCTCTCTCTTTTACTAATGTTTCAGGGATTCCATCAAATTTTTTATATGCGGGTCCCTGTACTACTAAGACTCCAGGACAAAATATTTTTGGGTTTCTAAATACAGAACTTTTTAACTCGCCATCTAAATTATTTTTTAACTCTCTTTTTTTATCCCCTACTCCCAAAATAATCATTTTACTCCCTTTGTTAACTTCTGGGCTTGAATAATCTAAAGTATCTTGAGAAATATTGGAAAAAATATGAATATCTGTCTCGGGGTTCATTCTTTCTAAAACTGTAATAAATGTCTTACGAAAATCCTTAAGTTGTATCACTTCATTTGTAACAAGCAAACATTTAGTTAAAGACAAATGTCCTTCTCCTAAAATTCTAAGGGCGGCAGTAAATGCTTCTTTATGGTATCTTTCTTTCACCACAGCTCCCGCTAAAGTATGAACTCCGGACTCTTCGTATGCCCATACTGAAATAACTTTTGGCATAACCAATGGAAACATTGGAGATAATAACTCCTGAAGGTACTCTGCTATAAAATGATCTTCTTGTGGAGGTCTTCCTACGACTGTTGCGGGCCAAATAGCATTTTTTCTATGATAAATATGCTTAACTTTAAATATTGGATAGTCATGTTTTAAAGCGTAGTATCCATAATGATCTCCGAAAGGTCCTTCTGGCATTCTTTCATTTGGTAGAATTTCTCCTATGAGTAAAAAGTCAGAATCTGCAACAATTGGTAGCTGTGATACGACAGGATTTCTATGTATTTTTAATTTTTCTCCTAAAAGAAGGGAAGCTATTACTAATTCGCTCAGCTCTTCTGGCATAGGAGCTACTGCCGCAAGAGTCATAGCAGGTGGTCCGCCAATGTATAAATGAGTTGGAAGTGGCAGTCCCATTGATTCGGCTTCAAAATGATGAAATCCACCTCCCCTATGAATTTGAATGTGCATTCCAGTTGTATCTTGGTTATGGAACTGAATTCGATACATACCGAGATTACCTTTTTTGTTAACAAGGCTTTCTGTATATACCAAAGGGAGTGTTACAAATCTCCCCGCATCAAGAGGCCATGATTTCAGTGCTGGTAATTCATCTAAATTAACTGGCGTAATACGATTATCTAAGACTGCAGGATTAGAAACTTTTTTTACCCCTACTTTTAATGCCTCAAAAGCCAAGGAACGTGCTTCCCATAATTTTGAAAAATTTGGTGGTACAATATTTTGAAGCGTATCAGCTATTTTTTTTATTAATTCTTGAGGTTTTTTTCCGAATGCTAGTTCCATTCTTTTCTCAGAGCCGTAAAGGTTTGTAGCTACTGGAAATTTCGAACCTTTTACGTTGGAAAATAAAAGGGCAGGACCTTTTTTAGCAACTACCCTTCTTTGGATCTCTGCTATTTCCATAATAGGATCAACTTCATCCTTTATTTCCAATAGCTCATTTTCTAATCTTAGCTTTTCTACTAAATCTGAAGTACATCGCAATGGTTTCATAGGGAATCTCTTATACCAGAATTTAAAAAATATAAGAAAAGTAAATCTATAATTCCTTATTTAAGAATTGCAATATTTTGATTAAATTGAATTAAATATCACAAAGAATGTGTTAATTTGGAATTTGAATTAACTTTACTTGAATTTAAAATTTCATCTCGATTTTTTGTAATACGAATAAAATCATCGGAATAGTTTTGATGATTCGTATTAAATATTTTATCCCACCAATTAAAGTATAATCCATAATTACAAGTAAACTTTTGATGGTGCATATTATGATGTGTGGAAGTGTTGTTCCAATTGGTCCATTTATTAGAAACAAAATTTGATGGATATAGCTCATATCCCAAATGACCTAATACATTGAGAGCGGTCATAAATAGAAGTAAAGCTAGAATAGCCAAAGGATGAATTGGAAAAGTTATTACTATCAAAGGTACAATTCCTGCCTCTAGTATTGCTTCTAATGGATGAAATGAAAAAGCCGCAAAAGGTGAGGGATTCGTAGAATAATGATGAACTTGGTGTATATGCTTGAATAGTAATTTGTGGTGCATTAACCTATGAAATAAATAAAAATAAGCATCATGAAGTAAAATTGAAAGAACAATTGTTAAAAAGAAGTACGGATACCCATAATCTGAAATAGATAAATATATTTTTGTATATCCCGTATTACGAGCTACATAAATTCCCACTCCCACTAGAGCAAAAATTATAAATGTAGAGATAGAATACATAATTTCGGATTTAATCTTTTGGGGTTCAGGAAATTTATTTTGAATTCGATGGGGTTCAAAATACTTTTTTTTCCATACCCAAAAAATACTATAAGCTATTCCTGAAAAAAATACATAACGTAATATTAGTAATATAAAATTAATGAAAAAAATCTTTGATAAAAATAGCATTGTAATATCATTAAAGGAAGGCATAATTTTCTCCTATTTATATATTAGTACATTCAAATTATAAAATCTACTCATTTCTTTGATTTCATGAATATTTTATTTATATAATAATTTTATAGTAATTTATTTACTTGGTTTCCAATTGTTTTTTTAATTTTTGAAGTCCGTTTTCAAAATCTCCACCTACCATCTTGTCCATATCAATAAATGTGCTAAATATTTTAGAGATAAAATTATTTTTCCCATACATAATCCAACTCACTTTAATGGAGTCATTCTCTTTAACAATTTTATATTCAGCAATATTGTGTGCTTCCATAGGAACTGAAAAATCTAATTTAATTTTAATTAGAGTCGGTCTTTCAACCTCAATCATCTCCATTCTTCCAGTTCCCATTTCTTTTCCAGACCATTCATAGATAGAACCCAATCCTTTCTCATTTCCACTATAAATTCTTTGAAGAGAATCATCAATTTCATAAGGAGACCAATTTATAAAATTATGAAAGTCGCTTATATAATCAAATATTACATCTTGTTCTGCGTTAATTGTAATACTTCTCTCTATCCTAAAATCACCAGATTGTGACATCACAGAGCCAAGAAATACAGCTAATAAGATAGAAACTCCAAAAATAATTTTTTTTTAACATTCTAAGTCCTCTTACATTTTACTCAAAAATTAATTCCTTCTGAATTGCTTAAATACATATTTATTATTTCCACGTTTTTTAGAATTTAAATTTAATGAAAATAATATTAAGTGAAAAAAAATAATTCCATAATTTAAAATATACCATTTTTATTTATAATTTCTTCCGGGATGGGTGAGCCGATATCCCACATTTCAATAATTTTATTTTCCTGAAACCTAAATATATGAAGTACGCTCATCAGCTTTTTATTTTGAGGCAGAGTTAATTTAGAGTGAACCACAACTTTTTCATTTTCCTGAATAATTTGAAATATATATGGATATATTTACTAAACGCCTCTTCAATATTTCCTGATATAATCATTTCTAAAAAGGATAGAGAGATCTCTATTTTATCTTCCAACAATTAATTCCTATAATCAATAAATGTTTTTTACTTATTTTTTAAAAATTGCAATATTATTACAGACACTAGTTTCAGAAGTAACAATGCATTCCTGAGAACCATCTGGATAAAATGTAGTACGATTAAGTAATTTTCCATTTTCGTCATACTTTTCTTCTGCAACTTTATTTCCACTTGGATATAGATAAATCCAGATCCCTATTTTTTTATCTGATGAGTAAGATCCATAGTGTTCCTGTTTTCCATTTTTAAAGAACTTTTCCCACTTTCCCACTTTTAGTCCAAATTCATAGGTTCCCTTTTCTTCGAGATTTCCATTATCGTAATATCTTTCATGCATACCATGTTCATTACCAAGTACATTTGTAGCTATCCAAACCTGTCTTTTTTTGTCTGGGGAATATCCACTTCGATAATAAACTTTACCATCAGGAAAATACCATTCCCAAATTCCTTCCCTTTCTCCACTTTTAAAATTTCCCACGCTCAAAAGTGCCCCCGTCTCAGGAAAAAAAGTTTTTGAGGTTCCATTTTCCCTCCCGAGCTCATCAAGATTCGTTTCAGAAAAAATCTGACCTTTTTCGTTCCAGACAGTCTTTTTATTATCTTTAATTAATATATATGAATTGGTTTTTTTATCATATGTTGCAGATGTCGGAATTGAATTGGGGTATTTATTCTTTACACAATTAATAAGTAGAGATAATATAAATATAAATATTTTAATATTTTTTATGACTTTCATATTGTTTTACCCCTTCTCTAAATAAATATAAATTTCAATATTGAGAAAGTAAGCCGCCATCCCTTGCTTTTTTTTCCATTAGAGAAAAAATTAAATACCCCGGGATACAAAATATGACAGAATGTAATAAGAATACCAAAGAATTTACTTCTAAAATCGAACTACCAGGATTTAAACTATTTTGTAAACTTGCCATTCCCATTGTTAGAGGAAAATGATCATAGATAAATGCCATAACTCCCCCTTCCACTAAAGAGCCCCTATCCTGCCAAAATAAACCCAAAAATGCAAAATTGATAATTTGAAAGAAAAATCCCACCCTCTTAAATATCAACGTAATACCTGCAAATATATAAGATAATCCAAAAATACCGATCGCCATTATTAATAAATTTAGTATTACATTTGGAATGGAGTTTAATAAGTCTATTTTTAAATCAGAAAGACTAAATGTATATGCAATCATTAACAAATAAAAACTAACTATTTGACGGGGTAACTGAGAAAAGCCTCTTGCAAGCAATACTTCCCCTAATGTATGACCGGAAATGGATAGCTGCTCTAATGTACCGGTTTGGCTTTCATTTTGAATTTGTCCTGACCATCCCATTTGAGTTGATAGTACAAATTGCATTAAACTATATCCCAAAATCATTTTTTCTCTATTTATAACTCCGGATGTAGCTCCTGCTAATTGATGAAATCCAAAAAGAATCGCTAATAAAATCAGATACATAAAAAATATAAATGAGATAGGCTCTAATGGATAACGTTTCATAAAAATGAAATCGCGTTTAATTTCTGCTTTTAATATTAAAAGAAAGTCTCTTAAAAATATCATTGTTGTAGTACCCTCAAAAAAATTTCTTCTAAATCTTCTTCGAGTCTATAAAAAAATACGATTTCAATCTTTTCATTTTTTATAACTTCCAAAAATCTATAAATTCCATTCTTATCTTTACAGTCAAAATCAAATTCCATAGTGTCACCTTGTGATACTATTTTATCAATGGAATATTCTTTTTGGATTGCGGGAGTAATATTCCAATTGCCCCGAATTTTCATCTTATAAAAAAAGGAATGGAAAATAGACTTTAATTCTGATAGGGTTCCTTCTCTCACTAGATTACCATTTCTTAGGATTCCAACTCTATCTGCCAATTCTTCCACCAAATCCATTTGATGCGTAGTTAGCAATACAGATCTTCCTTCAACTTTAGTGAGATGGCGAATCATATCTCGCATTTTACGGGCACTTTCGACATCTAAACCTAATGTGGGTTCATCAAGAAGGAGTAGCTTGGGATCGGTGATCAATCCTACCCCGAGGGCTAATTTTTGTAACATTCCCCTAGATAAATGCTGGCTTTGATTTTTCTTTTTTGCATCTATATTCAGTTCTTTTAGTATTTCATTGGTTTTATTTTCAATGTCTTTAGATTTAATTCCTCTAAGATTGGCAAAGTAGTACAAATTCTCTAGGGGATTCATTCTCCAATAGACATTTCGTGCACCTTCCAAGACTGCACTCAAATGTTTATAAACAACAGACTTCCCGGAAGTATCCTCGTCTCCTATAAATATTTTTCCAGAGGTAGGCAAAATTAGGCCTGAGATCATTTTTATTATTGTTGATTTTCCAGCTCCATTAGGACCCAAAAGAGCGTAAACTTCCCCTGGTTTAATATGAAAACTTACTCCTTTGACCGCCTCCATGGGAGGCTTTCTAGAAAAGGGAGTTTTAAATGTCTTAGACAGAGATTCAACTTTCAGTAACAATTTTATCTCCAGTGCAGGCTATAATCAGCAAGTATGAGTAAATTTATAAAAAATAGATGAAATATACTAAAAAAGAAAAAGCTCTTAGCCATCTCTCTCGTTTGAAATTGAAACAATCTAACAGCTAAATAGATCATATAAATACATAAAATAAGTGTTATACCAAAGTATAGAAAACCTACCCTATCAGTCGAAAAATAAAAACCAATACAGGATATAGAATATAGAATTGTGTAGTACAAAATTAATTTTGTGGTTTCGGGTATTCCACGTAATACAGGCATCATAGGAAAATTAGCTGCATTATAGTCCTCTTTTAAAAAAATAGCGAGAGCCCAAAAATGTGCCGGAGTCCAGAGAAAAATAATTAAGAATAAAATCCAGGCGGGTAAAGGAAGGGATTCTGTGGTTGCGGCATATCCAATTAAAGGTCCCACACATCCCGCAATCCCTCCTATTACAATATTTTGATCTGTTCTGGGTTTCAGCCATATCGTATACAAAAAGATGTAAGACAAAAATCCAGAAAAGGCAACTAAAGCAGACAATAGATTTACCTGCCATACAAATACACCAAAAGAAAGAACTATTAATAATAAACCACCAATTCCAGCCGAGAGGGGTGAGATTTGCCCCATGGGAAGAGGTCGATTTTTAGTTCTTTCCATTTGTGCATCTTTGTCCTTCTCAATAATCTGGTTAAATACAAAGGACGCACTTGACATGAAAAATGTTCCGAGTAGCGTCCAAAAAATTAAGGAGAGAGAAGGAGTGGAATCTGTTCCTAAATATAAGCCAGGTAGTGCTGTGACAAGAACAAGTGTTGTAACTCTGGGTTTAGTTAACTTAATCCAAATGCGAAAAAACTCTTTCATTTTTGTATGTTTAAATCCAAAGAAGTTGCAAAAGAATTATACACTACAAAAAAAGAACATAACAGAAGTGCAACTCCATTAGCAGTATGTATTGCAGTCAATAGAGTTGGAATTCCCCATAGTACATTATAAACACCAATCAAAATCTGGAGAGAGCAAAAGAATAAAAGTAAAGTTGAAAATAGTAGATCATTTTTATTTTGTTTTTTAAGTATTGCATGTGAAAATTTAATTAAAATTAAAAGTAATACCAAATATGCAGTAAAACGATGTTCAACGTGATAGCGGACAGGTCCAGCAAATGGTTGGGGTATCCAATTCCCCTGACAGAGAGGCCAATCGGGACAGGCCAATCCTGCATAGTTTGAACTCACCCTGCCCCCCATATAAAGTTGATAATACACTAAGAAAAAGATAAAAACTCCCAAAATACCACCAGTATTCATAAGAGCACCAAAAGAAAAACTACTACCTTCTTCATTCTGCAAAAAGGATTGGGATCTTAAAAATATACCTATCACTGTAAGTAAAAATAAAACTGCATTTAAAAGATGAAGATTTACTGTGGTAGGATCTAGAAGTTTTGTCACAGTCAAAGCACCTAATGTGATTTGGAATAGTATCACTGCAGATGAAAATACAATTATAATACCAAATTTATTTCTCAAATATGGATTTTTTAATATTGTAATACCTAAAAATAAAAGTATAATACCAATTCCACCGGAATAAAATCTATGCCCTACCTCCATCCAAATTCTAAATTCTGCAGGGGGCAGTACTCTTCCGTAACACAAAGGCCAATCAGGACATGCTAAACCTGAATTAGTTGCCCTAACAAGTGGACCGAAAAGTATATTAATAAAAACTAATATAGATAGTAATAAAGAAAAATTCCTTACTTTTTTTAGTAAACTTAATTCCATTTATTCTCTGGCTCCTACTGCCCTTAGTAAAGCTATGATTTCTGCCCTTCCGGTTTTTAATGCATACCCGAGAGCTGACTCTTCAGAATTGGTTCTGGCATTTACATTCGCATTACTCTCAATGAGAAGCTGTACCACATCTTTTCTTCCGCTGATTACTGCATGCATAAGAGAAGTTTTACCCTCTTTATCTTTTGCATTTACGAGAATATTCTTATAATTAGAAAGATATCTTACTACGTCCGCATGTCCGTTAGCAGATGCATACATTAGAGAGGATTTTCCATTTTCGGGATTTTTCTTATTTATATCCGCTCCCGCTTCTGTTAATAATTTCACCATTTCTAAATTATTGTCAGTTGCCGCTATCATAAGGGGTGTCATCTCGCGGGCATCGGTAAAATCTAGGCTTAACTTAGCTTTTGATACCATAGCTCTCACTTTGATGATATTTCCATCCCTAACCGCTTCAAATAAATCTTCCTTGGGATCTGCAATTAAACTGAGGGAACAAAGTATCATCAGTATAGTAAAATTTTTTATATTTCTTTTCATTACTTTATTCCCCCGAAACTCAACATTTGATGATGAGATCTCCCCCTGCTTTGACTTCCCCATTCCCATCAACGGCTTCCACGGAAATTGTTACAAGCCTTGTTTCTTCTTTCTTTTTCTTTACAACTCCCTTGCAGGTTAAGGTCTGTCCAAGTTTTGCCATGGCTTTGAATTTTACTCCAAAAAAGTGAATCTGTCTTTGATCCACCCAGTTGGTACATAATCTTCCAATTTGAGCCATAATGTACATCCCATGGGCTATAGTACCATCCAATCCATTTGCAATTGCAAACTCTTTGTCATTATGAATGGGATTAAAATCCCCACTTGCCCCAGCGTATCTCACCAGATTGGCATGAGTGATCGGTTCCAATACTAAAGAGGGAAGTTCTGTTCCTTCTGAAATTTTATCAAATTCAATTTTATTCATAGTTTCACCCCTTTAATTTGGACGTATTACAATAGCCATTTCTGCCTGGATGCATGGCTCATTTTTAGCGTTATGATATGTAGTTCGAAAAGTCACCATATCCATCTTTCCAGTTTTAACGTCGACAACTTCTGACTGTGCCCATATTAGACCCGGATAAATTGGCTTAAGGTATGTATACTCTTCTTTTAGATGAAGCAGTCTTTTGATATCAATCCCCAAGGCATTCATATCCTCCCATATTTTGGGATATCCCCAAAATTGAATAGATGTTTGGAATGTAGGGGGAACGGGGGTATCTTCATACCCTTCTTTTTTGGCGGCTTCTACATCAAAGTATATTGGATTGGTCTCTCCAATTGCGATACAGAACTCTTTTACTTTGCCTCTTTCGACTACAAAATCAAATCGATCGAGCTTTTTACCCACTGCATCTTTGGAAATGGGGGAAGTAACCGGATTTGTCATAATAATTTCCTGTAAAATTTAATTTCTGAATGATTCAACCTATTTTTCGATATTTCTAGTTTTAGTCCATTCTAAAAATCTAAGAGAAAGATAGCTCATATCTTTAAACAAATTTTGTTTTTAAGATTCGCTGTAAAAAGATAAAATTATCATTTATAAACTAAATTACCCGTTTGATAGATTTTAAAATCTAGAAACAAAATAATAATATTCACATTCTATCACCCTATTAGATATAATCTAAAAGAAAAGGAGTTTAAAAAATGGAAGATAAAATTAACAAACCCGAAGAGGAATGGAAATCCAGTCTATCTCCGGAAGCCTACGGTGTTTTGAGAAAAAAAGGCACGGAAAGACCCTTCACCGGAAAATTCAATGACTTTAAGGACAAAGGAATTTTTGTCTGTGCCGGTTGTGGAAATGAGCTTTTCCTGTCTGACACAAAATTTGACTCTGGAACGGGTTGGCCTAGTTTTTACCAACCAATCTCCAAAAGAAATGTAGGCGAAGATGTGGATAAGAGCTTCTTTATGACAAGAACCGAAGTCCACTGTGCTAAATGCAATGGGCATCTCGGACATGTTTTCCCGGATGGACCCGAGCCAACGGGATTACGATATTGCATAAACTCCGTTTCCCTGGATTTTAAAAAGAAGGACGAATGAACGAAGAAACTAAAAAACTTTGGGGGGGAAGATTTGACTCCCCCACCTCTTCTATTATGGAGAGAATTGGAGAGTCAATTAGCTTTGACTTTCGACTTTATAAGCAGGACATTAGGGGCAGTGTTGCCCATTGTAAGAATCTTGAGAAAATAGGTGTCTTAACAGAACGAGAAAAAAATGCAATCATCTCCGGATTAGAGCAGATAGAAAAGGAAATCGAAGAAAATAAACTTCCCTTCAAACTTTCCCTGGAAGATATTCACATGCATATTGAAGCCCGACTCACGGAATTGATCGGGGATACGGGTAAAAAGTTACACACCGCCCGCTCTAGAAACGATCAGGTTGCACAGGACGTACGGCTTTATCTTCAGGATGGAATCAAAGAAATAAATGCTAAAATTTTTCTATTATTGGAAAGTTTCTATGAAAAAGCGATTTCTTCCATAAACATTGTCATGCCCGGATACACCCATCTACAGGTTGCCCAGCCTATTCGTGTGTCCCATTATCTTTTAAGCCATTTTTGGGCAATACAAAGAGATTTTGATCAATTTGAGTTTACACTCTCCATCAATAATCGCCTGGTTCTGGGCTCGGGAGCCCTTGCCGGAGTAAATTATCCCACTGATCGCGAATTTTTAGCCAAAGAATTGGGACTTTCGTCGATCACGGAAAATTCCATTGACTCCGTTTCGCAAAGAGATCATATTTTGAATTTTTTATTTGCCTGTTCCCAATTAATGACCCATTTGTCTAGAATTTGCGAAGAAATTATCATTTTTTCCTCAATAGAATATTCCTTTCTTTCCTTACCCGATTCATTGACTACGGGCTCTTCCATTATGCCCCAAAAAAAGAATCCCGACATTGCCGAATTGATCCGTGGAAAATCAGCAAGGGTAACTTCTAATCTAATGCACATGTTCGGACTTCTAAAAGGGCTTCCCCTTTCCTATAACAGAGACCTCCAAGAAGACAAAATTCCACTTTTTGATAGCCTCGACCAAACCCTAATTTCAATTGAAGGCGTAACTGCAATGGTCAGAGAAATGAAATTCAATCCCGAGAACATGCAAAATTCCCTGGCAAAAGGATTCGCAACCGCTACCGATCTCGCTGACTATTTAGTGAGTGAAAAGGAAATTCCATTTCGGGAAGCTCATGAATTGACAGGAAGACTTGTGAGTATCTGTGTTCTCAATGGATGGACTCTTTTTACAGTCCCCGAGAGCAATAGAAGGGAAATTACAGAGCATTTTACCGGTGATTCATATGATAGAGCAATTTCGCTTCCCCTATCTACGGATAAAAAAAATGTATTCGGGGGAACCAATCTCCAAAGACAGGAGGAGCAATTAAAACTAGCCCAAGACCTGTTGGAGAGATACAAAAAAAAGATCTAAAAAATATATCTAGGGAAATACAGAGAGGTTTTTTATTTTGCTTGGCAGGAGGAGTCAGATTGGAGAATTTTCCAGTAATATTATGAGACTCTTTTTAATTCCCTATATTAACTTTTTATTCCAGGTGGATACAATTTCTATGAAGAGAACGAAAACCCAAACGATTCCTACCCGAGGAGGATTTTCTCCCTTTTTTAGTACACTTTTTCTTTTTCTCCTCTTGCCCCCCCTTCTTTTTTGCAAAGAGAATAGTTTTAAAAAAGCCCAGTACAAACCCAAGGAGATACAGACTCCAATTGTTGTTGTAAAAAAAGTTGACACCGTGGAAATTCCCCTCCCTGAAAAAAAAGGGATCTATGCCGTTATGGAAACTACACAGGGGAACATGATTATTGAGCTATTTTATAAGGATGCCCCTGCAACCGTTCAAAATTTTATCGATTTAGCACAGGGAGAAAAGGTAACTATTAACACAGAAGGAAAAAAAGAGAAGAAACGATTTTATGATGGGTTGTCCTTTCATCGGGTGATTCCGGGATTTATGATTCAGGGGGGATGCCCGCGGGGTGATGGAACCGGAAGCCCCGGGTATCGATTTGAGGATGAAATCAACGCAAAAATCCTTGGGCTCGATAAGCTCAAATTAAAAGACCTTCCCTCCTACTCAAGGTATCTCAATAATGCCGTAGTACTGAGCATGGGAATTAATTCTCAGGCAGAATTGAGCGAGAGAATGGAAGAAGCTGAGAAAAATGCAAGTATTGCAAAGGATGAATTTTCCGTTTTAGAGATCCTTCATCGATTTGGTTATCGATACAATGAAGTTTTGTTAAGTCATAAAGCCCTCAAAGGGTCTTTGGCAATGGCTAACTCGGGACCTGACACTAATGGATCTCAATTTTTTATCAATCAGGTAGATACTCCACACCTAGACGGACTCCATACAGTTTTTGGTGATCTGGTCATGGGAATGGAAGTATTAGAAAAAATAGTAAATTCCGGAAATAAAAATACAACGATAAGTCATGTATACATAGTGGACAAAAGATAATTATGGAAAAAGAAGAAGCCTATCTCCAAACTTTAAACCTAATAGCCGGTATTAACACCGGAGAGACTACTACTAAGATACTCCAGTCAATCTCAGAAATAGAAGAAGATATTACCCTCAAAGATCCCATTTTAGTTGAAATGGATAAATCGAGAATTTTTCCCGATGCTTTTATGAAAATCATAACCCTTCTGAAATTCATTCAAACCGAAAAAGAAGAGATCAATGGATACTATGAAACATCTATGGAAAAATATGAGGAAATCAACCAACTGACTTCCAAGGGAAGGCCCACAGATGATGAAGCTAAAATTAAAAAAACACTGACTGACTATATTTTAAAGATAGAATCCATCTATGAAATTCATTTTAAAGCGGATGAATCCATTCTCAAAGAGCTCAATAAGCATATGACAGAGCTGAATATCAAATCAGGTAACGTTTCAAAGGAATTATTAAACCATAAAATTTCTTCCCGATCCTCCCAAAACATCCAACCGTTCCTCATATCTTTATTAGAAGCCTATTCGCAATATCACAAAAATAAGAATATATTGAAGAGATTAGTCAAGATCGCCGGGTATATAATAGAAGATGCCCAAAAGAAAAACTAATTAATTATGTCCACTCTGCTTTTTTGTGTTATGAAATTGTTAGAAAAGCCGAATTTTTAATTGTATGCATATCTTTATTTTTCTGTTCCTTTCAATAATTTCCCTAATTGCCTATCCCGACATGGATGTACGAGGAAACAGAAATGAGAATTTCCTCGAGCTCCAAGGGAGGGCTTCTATACAGGTATCAAAAATGTCCTACCATCCCGGGGAAGATATTTTACTGGATTTTACCGTGAAAAATTACGGAGAAGAAGTTATACGCTTTTATCCAACAGTTGCCCTCTTAAAATCTTTTCAGTTTGTCATCAATGATGAAAATGATGAATCCGTTCCCCCAAAAGATACAATTCTCTTAGAAGACAAAAAGCAAAAAAGAAGAAATTCTATCGTCAATTTAGACGGAGATAAAGTAAAAGAAATCATAATACACAAGGGAGAGTCTTTTACCAAAAGATTCAATCTTTCTGAACTGTATGACTTTGACCATGGAAAACGGTACTACATAACAGGTTATTTTTACCCTAACTACATAGAAGACAATTCAGTATTTTTAAAAAGTGAAAATCATTCCGTTTTCTTAATTGAGTCCAAAAAAAGAGATATACAACCTAAAAAATACGAAACATCCGAAGCTGTTTCTGATAGTATCACACCCGAAGAAACGATTCATCTTTTTTTAAGTGCGGAGATGAAAAAAAACTGGCTTCATTTTTTTAAATTTATTAATTTTTCTGAATTTATACATGCTTATAATAAATATTCAAAGGAATACTCCAACTCTGATCCCAATTACAAGGATCTGGTCGTTGAAGAATTCAAAAAGCATTTAATGGAACAAAAAGCAGGCAAACTCTCTTACTACCGTATAACAAGTAGAGAGAATCAAACTCCTACTCTCGCAAAAGTTTATGTGGACGTAGAAAGAGAAGTAAACCGCTACCCAACAAAATATGAATATATTTATTCCTTAAAGAAAGGGGAAGAAACTCCCTCGGGACTCTGGAAAATTACGAATGTAACAGTGAAGGTTCGAAGATGACAGAAATTCTATCGCAAGATGAAATTGACGCACTCCTAAATGCAATCTCAAGTGGAGAGGTAAACGAAGAAGAATACGCCTCTACTACAGAACAAAAGAAAGTAAAAATCTATGATTTTAAGAGACCTGATAAGTTCTCTAAGGATCAGATCAGAACTTTACAGATGATGCATGAAACGTTTGCCCGTCTGGCCACTACGGGGCTATCGGCTCAGCTTAGAGCTTTAGTTGGTGTTCACGTGGCTTCTGTGGATCAGTTGACATACGAAGAATTTATTCGTTCTATCCCCAACCCCACTACACTAGCGGTAATCAATATGGATCCTCTCAAAGGGTCTGCGATTTTAGAAATGGATCCTTCTATTTCTTTTACTATCATAGACAGGCTCTTTGGTGGAAAAGGGGAAACAACTAAGATTAACCGGGAACTCTCTGATATTGAGATGAGCGTTATGGAAGGGATCATTGTTCGTATTTTAGGAAACCTTCGAGAATCTTGGTCAACAGTGATTGATTTGCGTCCAAGACTCGGAAACATTGAAACAAATCCTCAGTTTGCTCAGGTAGTTCCTCCCAATGACATGGTGGTTTTGATTACACTTGAAACCAAGGTTGGTGATGTGGAAGGTATGACTAACCTCTGTATTCCCTATATTACCATTGAACCTATTATCAATAAGTTATCAGCGCAATACTGGTATTCTTCCATTCGTAGGGGAGAAACAGATGAAAACAGAGTCGTGATACAAGAGCGACTCGATATGGTAAACATACCGTTGATTGCTGAAGTGGGCTCTGTGGATATTTCGTTCCATGATTTAATGAATTTGAGTTTGGGAGATGTAATTAAGCTCGAAAACACATCTCTCAAGTCCGACATGAACGTAAAAATCGGAGAAAGAAACAAATTCAAAGCCATGCCCGGTAAAATCGGAAATCGTCTTGCCATACAAATCGGAGAGATTCTCGAAGAGATTCCCGATGAATTATTGGGCTCTACTCGTTCCGAACAGGAATACTAAGATTTTCCCTACTTTAATGAACCCCTTATTTTGAGGAGTTTTTACATACTACTCCTCAAATATAATATCTATTGTAAGACAAAAATTTACATTGAATTTTAATATTTAATAACCTGATGTTTGTACTAAATTTATCACAAAAGATGAAGGAAATTTACAAATTAAAACCTTCCGAAAATATTCCTTCTAATTCTAAAAAAACATTTCCTCTTTGGAATTGGTATGTAAAACCTGAAATTATTAATAGAAAGAAATATGTACTATTTCTGGAAAGAGAATACTATTTATCCGTTTGGGTAGAAGGTGCCACATCCAAAAATATCTCTGAATTATTCCGCAATCAGTTGGAAATTGTTTTAGAAATAACGGGTATACCTTTAAGTGAAATTGAAAATTTGAAAATTCAAGAAAGAGAAATATACTTTGGTAAAACATCAGATAAAGTTTGGATTGGGGTTTCCAATGAAGTAGTCAACTGCTCTCGAGATTATCTCGAAGAGTCACAGATTACAACATCAGGATTAAAACCCTTAGTATTATATAAACCCAATACAATGTTGTTTGGTGGACCTAATTATAAAATCCCAGAAGATGAATTAAGAAAGTTTTTCGGAGAGAAACCGAAAGTTCGAAATTGGTGAGATTTTCAATAGAATTTCTAATCTCAATTTACTTTTTGGAGTTTTTTAATTTTTTTACTTTTTATAACGCTCATAACTGGAATGCTAACTTTAAATACTGTATAATAATTTTCTGTGAAAAATTCTATACTGCCGTTGTGTTTACTAATTATTTTTTTGGATAAGTATAAGCCTAATCCGGAACCTTCCCCAGATTTCCGGGTGGTAAAAAATGGTTGGAAGATTTTACTATAATTTTCTTCTAAAATTCCAGATCCATTGTCTTTAACAATTACTTCAATTTGATTTTGGATATTTTTAGATTCTATCACAATATTACCCTTTTCAGGAATAGATTGAATTGAATTGAAAATAATTTCTTTAAATGTTTTCCTTAACTCGTCAGAGTATCCCATAAAATCTGATAGGGAATGTAAATTTAGGGTAATACTAATTCTATTCTCATAGTGAGGCTTCAATTCCAAGAGGATATCTTTTAGTAATTGATTTATATTGACTATCGATTGAGAACTATACATTTCATCATTAGAAAATAATTTAAGGCTTTTGATAAAATTAGATGTATCTATTGCTGATTTTTTTATATTTAGTATATTTTTATTTATAAGACTAGTAATACTTAAATAATAAATAAAATCTATTAATATATTTTCATTTATATTTTCAAAAAATGAATCTATTTCATCAGAATTTATTACATGTATAGAATTGAATAATGAAGTTAACTTTTCAATTTTGTATTGAAACTTAGGATATTTTGTACTTATATAGTTATTAATATATTTTAATGACTCTCTTTCTTGTTTTCTATTAAGTTCTAGGTTATTATTGGAATTTTTCTCTAATTGCGCTTGAAAAAATGATAACTGCTTTTCACTTAAAGAATTTATAAACTTTAAATAATCATCAAAAACTATATTATAATTATATTCAAGATTATTTGAAGTCGCTAAAATTGCTCCTATTGGAGAGTTTAGTTTATGAGCGAATCCAGAAATTAAACTTGTTAAGGCAGAAAATTTTTCTGTTTCTATTATTTTTTTTTGAACTTCTTCTAGGTAGCTTTCTGTTGCATCTAGCTTAGATTTTTCATTGGATATTTGTAGTAATGAGATACAAATTGAAAAAATTAAAATTATGATAGATATAATTAATATATCGTTTATAAGTTTACTTTGTTTATTATTAAGAATAGTATCATCAAAAAGAATTACAAAACTCACATGAGATTTTTCGTTAAATTTTGGAATAACATAATTCAACTTTAAACAATAAATAAACCTATCATCGAAATTAATATACTTACTTTTATTTGAGAGGGTAAACTTTAGTTGGTCCACCATTTCCGGTTTTTCTATATTCAATATATCTTTTATATTTTCTAAATAAAAAGCATTTGCAGTAGTGTATTGATTTTCAGAAGAAATCAAAGCTATATTAGAAATTTCACCTTTACTGAGTAACTTTAAAAATTCTGAATCTATAATTTTTCCAATTAATAAAGTATACCCATTAAAAATGGGAACTGCCAACCTCAATCCAACTCCAGAATGTCCATATTCAATAGAAAAACTTTTTGTCCCTCTTATAGCATCATTTATTATCTTTTGGTGTAGTTTGCTATCGCCAAAATCTTCCGGTCTATGATATCTATAGATAACATTACCAAATTTATCGCCTATTTCCATTATATTTATATTATATCTTTTTTTTAATCTTTCATAAATATAATTTTTTTCAGGGTATTTCCCATTGATAATATTTTTAAATGAATCGCTATATAATGGATTTAATAATAATTCCTCAGATAAAATTGAAAGTTGTTCTTCCTGCTGTTGAATTTGTTCTGTGAATGAAGAAATAAACTCTTTAGTCCTCTTATCTTTTAAACTTTCTTGCAATTTTACGAAAGACAAATGATTAGAATAAAGTAAAAGTATTACAAGAATTGCTTGTGATAAAATAAATGTTATATAAACTCTTTTTTTAATGTATAAATTCATAGAAAATTAAATAAAATAGGATATTCTTTGTCCCCTACTATATATCTAATCATTATATTATTTCATTTTGATTACAATTTGTATAATTTATAATACATGGATGAAAATTGGTATAAAATTTTATTACTTAAGAAATGATTTTATACCAATTTGGCCTTTAAGCTAGCTCAAGAATTTTGTTATATCTTTCAGTATTACCTATAAACAGATAAGATTCACTTAAATTTTCCAGATTCTCCCTGTTTATTGGATCTCTTAAAAGAAACCTTTATCCATATTCTATTGATTCTTCATAATCATTTAAATTTTTTGAGTAATAGGAATTATATCAGGATTTCAGAAAATTAAATTTGACAAACATTTTATATAAAAATATAATTAAAAAGATGCGGATCTTACTTTTATTCTTTTTTGCCACGATCCTAAACAATTGTTCGGGAATTCAATATTTTACTATTGTATCAAATACTGCCAATACAAACCCTGCTCAAGATTATGGAAGACCATCGATTGCATTTAAGGGAGGAGTAGTCAGTCACACAGAAAAAGTGGTGGGACAGATTGGTAATGCAAAAATAGAAAAAAGTGCACAGTCCTGTAGTTATTCCCTATTATGGCTCCTAGCATTGGGAGATAGCTCTATACAAACCGCAAGAAAAAAGGGAAACATCCAAAAGATTGCTCTCGTGGAATATGAAATCTATGCATATTTTGGTTTTTTTTATACTAGTTTTTGTACAATAGTGAGTGGTGAATAGATGAATCAATTTTTTAAAGTATCAATTGTTTTCCTTCTGTCTTTACAACTTCACTGTGCGGTCGGTCCTGTGAATGGTTTGATTTATAGTGATACAAGGTTTGCAGGTGAGTTCAATTCGGCGAATGATGTAAAGTATGAAAAAGAGGGTAAAAGTTGTTTACATAATTTTTTTGGATTGATCACATTAGGTTCCGCTAGTGCAGGAAGGGTTGCTCAAAATAATGGCATCAAACGAATCGCACTCATAGATCATTCTACTCTCAATGTTTTTCAGATTTTATATGGTAGATATTGTACACATGTTTATGGAGAATAAGAAATGAAAATTCTAAAATTTTATTTACTTATGATTCTAGGATTAGCCAATTCTATCTCTTGTATCACGTCTCCCTATCAGGGTTTGCTTGCGACTAACACAAGTTATCATATTTATTCTTCTCAAAATGGATCGACTTTAACATCTGCAAAAATTGAAAAAATGGTCGAATCCTGCTCGGATGGGAATCCTCTCCTTTTTCTTTTTAATTATGGGAAGGGAGAAAGTATCCCGGCTTTAATGAAAAGTGCGGGTATGACAAAAATTGCATTGGTAGATCGGAGATCTGTTTCTATTTTTACTTTTTTCTTTTACCAGGAATGTGTTCAAATCTATGGAGAATAAATTTCTATTTTGAATGCATTTATACCCTCGCTGAAAATTATATTTCAGTCCTTGAAAAAAATCATTTTTATATTCCTTTTTATTCAAATTTTTATAATTTTTCCGCTTTTACCTGAGGAAGAAAGCCAGCCTTTGTTTCAAAAAAATAAGATGTACTTTGACTTTGGTGGTGGACGTTCCAATATGAATATTTCGGGAAGTGACCCCAGTGTTTTTTTTGGATATGCAGGACTGTCTTCCGTATCCCAATCCTATAATCAAAACTTATTAGGATTGGGATTTATTAGTAGCACTCTACCTACAGATACGAGCCCATCGACTCTTCGATTTGTAACTGAGTATGGACTCAGCAAATGGATAGGAATTGGTGGCTCATTGAATTATACTGCATTAAATATAAGTAGCTATACTTATGGTCAGGGATACTTAAATAATTTATTCTTTGCTCCCATAATTCGCGTTGATTCAGATATTATAAATTCATACTCTCTTATCTCTTTACTACCAGACAATCGTGCAAAGAAGTTATCTTTTCTCTCCACTGATTTTGAATTGAGCTTTCATGCTCCTGTGCATTTTTCTAATATTGATCCTTACGTTAAGTTAGTTGTCGGATCGGGTAATATAAATCCAACATCAGGTAATTTCAGCAAGTCTGGTTACATCTTTGGATTGCGATTGGGTGTTACAGATTCCACTCATATCTCTTTTGAATACTTTAAAAGTAATTATCAAATAAATTCCATCTATTTTCCAGTAGATTTTGAATCGGCACGTAGTGCAAGAGAAGAAGGTTTTAGATTTTTGATTGGAACTTCTTTTAGCTCTCCTTAGGGATAGCATAAATTTTATCTAATGATAAATCTCTCTAAATTCAAAAAATCCATCGAAAAACCCACCGAATATATCTTATATGAAGACAGCCTCAAATATATTCTAGAAACGATTTGTGGAACAATAGGCTTGTATAGTATTTATATCGAATTGAGCATAGAAGAAATTTCTGATTACAAAATAAATGGAAATATGACAATTAGCAATTTAGCTAAAAATATAAGAGAAAATATTGATCTTC
>CANGZW010000037.1 GCA_947458405.1 Leptospiraceae bacterium | reverse complement strand
ATAATCTTTGAGTGTTGAATCACTAGCAGTAAGAGCGGCTAAGCATGAGGGAGCAGTTGAAACCTGTGAAGCAAATGCAGTTGCCGCAAAACTTGAATATAATCCCAATACTACTGCATAAGCATCTAATTTGGCATTATTTGTAGTAGAAGTTAGCGTGGATACCTCTGTACTGGTCATCATTCTCATGGCTGCGATAGCTGCATTGGTATAGTAATTAACAGAATCTGTTGTTGTCTTTGCAGAGTTTAAAATAGTTCTATTTCCTTCATAGTTAGTTGCCATATCAGTTTGAACTGAGTTTACAACATAGTACTTGACATTTGACTGCGCAGTTGTTGAGTCTGCTGCCGAGCTACAAAAAATCCCAGCGGTGTATAATAAACCTGTCTTTACAGTGACGCAGTTTTTAGGAGAGAATACACCAGAAGAATTTGTAGAGTCTGCAGTATTGAGGCTGGCTGCTGATGTAATGTTTGCGGCTGTGGTTGCTGTTAAAACACTTCCAACAAATGAAACTCCTGACACAGTTGATGCCAATGTTGAGTTTGTTCCCTTTACGATAGTTGACATTGTTGAGCAAGCTGTTTGAGCATCCAAAATTGTTGTGATCCTGGTAAAATAAGCATCTGTTTTTGTTACTATATCGGAAGCTGTGGTTGTGTAGCTTGCCCCTAGGGATGTAGAACTACAACCTCCAGTAGGTATATTGTATCCTGTGGCTGTGTAAGTAATAACACTTGCAGAGGATGTTGCTTTTGTTACCTGAGCACAGTTTCCATAAAGCAGACCACTAACATAGTTAAGCAAAAGTGCGTTGGTTTGATAAAGTGAGTTACTACTCTCGGAAGTACAATTTACAAATGATAGTCCTAAAATTAGTACTAATGCTGAAAAATAATTATTATTTTTTTTCATGTTTACCCCTATTTGATTTAGTTTTATTGATTAATTTCGAGCCGAAACACTGACTGGGAACTTATTATAACTAAAAATAAAAATGTGTAAACATATTTTTTAAAATTTTTAAAATATTTTACGATGGGAAAAGATAGTAAATTTAGTTATTGATTCCCAAAGAAAAGCCCCCCCCTAATTGTTTTATCTCTAGATATTTATCGGGGAGAATGATTTCATTTTCTCTGAAATGATGATTTTTATCTAAAAAGGAGGTTCAAAATTCCTTTTTATAGACCTCTCTCCGTTTAGTTTTATGATCCCCTACCCTTAAAAGTTAGCCTTCAAGTCAATTTCTTCTTTTTTGCCTGAATTTTTTATATTGTTTGAGCTCGAAATATTTAGACAAATTATTAGAATAAATATAAATTTACTTAAATATTTTAGTAAAAATTTTATTTCAATCAGATAGCTTTTATGAAGGGAGATATTTTTTATATTTTGAAATTATCCTTTGAAGATCTTAATTACAAACTAGGGCTGTCAAAAGAAAATTTCTCTACTCAATTTTGATTAATAAAAGAGTTAAATAAATTTATATAACAGAAATATTCTGAATAGCTGTCGTAGATGATAAAAAAATTAATTTTAATTTTTAAATTTTCTTATTTTAAATATATTTAAATGCTTTAGTAATATTGAAAATTTATTTTATAATTTTCGTAATTCTTATTTTGCGGTTTTCAATCTTTTCACAGGAAGAGAGAGAAATTGAAAAATCTATTTACATTTTTCCTATTAACATGGATTTGTGAAACCCTCAAGGAGTATAGGATTTGTGGTTGTAAATTTTTATTTAGAGAGAACTTATGAGATAAGATTAGGTTTGAATTTAGTTTTTTAAAAAAAAAGTAAAATGGTAGATAAAAATTTAGGTATCCAAAGATTATAATTATGGATATAAAATCATTTAAAGAACATATAGAAAATTTTCCTCCCACTTTCAACCAATCTGAATTGATTGAGCAATTCTCAACCGCAAAGAATGATATATTAGATTTTTACACTGCCATTCCAGAGAGTATTTTTTTCTCCAAACCAGAAATAGGATGGAGTCCATTGGAAAATATCAAACATCTAAATACAGCCACTTCCGTAGTTGCCCTCTTTCTTCGAAAAGAGCTGAAATTTTTATTACTCTTATTTGGACAGAGTGATTCAAAAAAATCGATCCAAGAGATTATAAAAAACTACAATGATAAGTTAAACAATGGTAGTGGGGCCGGTGTTTTTAGTCCTTTATTCGCTACGAATAACATAGATGTCGAAAAGAAAAAGACCGAGATAAAATCACTGATTGAATCTATTCAGAGTTTAATCAATGTACTACCATCTTGGACAGAAGACGAATTAGACAGAACGAACATTGTGCATCCTATCCTGGGAATTATAACTGTTAGGGAAATGTTGTATTTCAGTCTATATCATCTTTACCATCATAGTTCCAAGGTACAGTTAAGACTAAATAAATAGTAAGTGAACTTCCTCCGAATCCAACTCGTAAATTTCATTACAAAATTCACAGGTAATTTCTATTTTTCCCTGTTCTTCTAAAATCGAGTAGGATTCTTCTTTTCCCATGGATACTATGACGTTTTTTATTTTTTCAATCGAACATCCACAATAGAATTCGGGGATTCCTGCATCTAATGTTAGGGCGTTTGCCTTGAGGGTATCTTCCAATTTAGTAAGGGTTGAATCTAAATCTCCTGAAAATAATTCTTCGGTAGTATAAGAAATATCTCTCAGTCTATCCATGAGCTCATCTATTTTTATTTGGGGAGTAAATGGCAATGCCTGCAATATCATTCCCTTGCAAGAAAAATCTTCGCTGACATGTATAGATAAAAATGATACTAGTTGATCAGATTCTGAAATATGATTGAGTAAATTATTTTCAAAACCAACCCTTTCCATTTTAGTTATAGATTGGTGAAGTTTTCTCGCCCCCCCCCATCTTGTAACACGAAAAATTCCTTTACCTATACCCCGGGATATTTCATTATCGGAGAGAATATCGGGGTATCTTGCCAGCCCACGCATACGACCTATTCTGTCACTATATCCCATGACCCTTTCTATAGGACCATCACCTTCGAGTTGAATGCCAACTACTGTTTCTTCCTTGACCATTCCTGCTAAAAAAAATGCTCCCATCATTGTCTTTGCTACTAATATTGCGGATGAATTTTTTAATTTTTGTCGCCTAACGACCTCACGAAATGCAGTAGTACAATCAGCTAATAAAAATCGAAAATTATACTCTTCCCAAAGTCCAATTTTATAAGAATCAATATAATCTTTCATTTATAATACCTTTTTTCCATTTAAAATATATACACGCATTGCACCCTTACCTTTAATTTCTATCACACCTCTATATTCAATTTCATATTTATCTCGAAGTCTCTCATAAACCTCTTCTGAGATTTGAATTTTTCCCTCAATACCATGTGATTCCATTCTAGATGCAATATTTACAGTATCACCCCATAAATCATAAGTAAATTTATTTTTGCCAATCACCCCACCAATCAAAGGACCTGTATGGATTCCAATTCTTACCTTTAATTCAGACCACTCATTTTTTTGATAAGTCTCTACTACCTTTACCACCCTTAGAGCCATTTCAGCCATTTTTTCTAAATGATCTTTAGATGGATTGGGAATTCCTCCAGCTATCATATAGGAATCACCAATAGTTTTAATCTTTTCAAGGTCTAATTCCTGAACCATCATATCAAAATCACTAAAAAGAGAATTTAATCTATTAACAATACTTTGTGCATTGAGTTGAGATGCATATTTGGTAAAACCAACTATATCTATAAATAATACAGATACATCTTCATAAACATCTGCTATAGCTGTATCACCATTTTTTAATCTAAGGGCGGCATGGAAAGGTAACATATTAAAAAGTAAGAGCTCTAATTTTCTTTGTTCTTCTTTTATCATCTGAAGATATATTTGTTGTTGTTCGTATAAATCTTTACTGGTCAAAGAAGCCTTTAGTCTGGCTTTTAAAAGAACAGAATTAAAAGGCTTTGTAAGGTAATCCAATGCACCCATTTCAATGCATTCGATAACTCTAGAAAATTCATTATCAGAAGAAATCACTATCACTGGAATATGATTGATTCTATTATTGGATTTAATTCTCTTTAAAACCTCAATTCCGTCCATGACAGGCATTTTTAAATCGAGTAAAACTACATCATAATCATTATTTTCAATCTTTTCGAGTGCTATTTTGCCATTTTCAGCCGTTTCATAGGACATACCCATGGCATCGAGATTTTCGGCGATCATCATCTGATTGATTTCATCGTCCTCGACTATGAGAATTTTTCTTTTTACTATATTCATAATTTTTTTGACGCTAAACCATATTCTGAAGTATTTTATCAGTTATAAAGAATATTATAATGAGATTAATTTTTATATAAAAAAAATTAAACTACTTTAATTTTTCTTTAATTCCAATCCTATTATCGAAATATTTTTTGAATCTATACTATTAAAGTATAAAATCAAAAATCTTTTTAATTATTCCAGAGTGAAATTGGAGGAAAAAATTTAATTACTCAATAGTAACTTGATTTTTCGGATGAAAACTAAAAAATAAGAGAAAAGATAGAATTCTGAAGTGCAAAATTGAAGGTTTTTACTAAATGAACATTTTCCAAAACTTAAAAATATACCAAAAAATATTATTAGCAATAACTTCGGTTTTATTTCTATCAGTTATCATTATAATTACCGGATTGAACAAATTAGAGTCCCTCATTAATTTAAATAATAAGGGAATTGATGAATATACCCAATACACCACCTTTATGGTGGATATAGATTCTGATTTTACTGAAGTTAGAAAACTCACTTTTGAAGTTATACAGGATGAAGATTTAACTAATCGAGACTTGGGTGTAATTAAAATAAATTTAAAAAAGCAACAGATCTTTCAAAATTTATATCATATGAAATCTGCCGTAAGTAACGGGGAAGATATAATCCAATACAAAGAAAATCTAATAAATTATTTTTCTGATATTGAAACTGGAATTAGATTAACATCCCAGGGAAAAAAAGAAGATGGATTAAAGAAAATTCGAAGTGCAGATAAAAACTTAGGAGAAAAAATTGACCATCAAAATAAAGATATATTAAATAATTTTAAAAATCATATTAGAAATTCACTAGAGAAATTCAATATTGAAAGTGGACATTTAAAAGAAATTATTTATCTTTTATCTTCTATATTTACATTATTTTGTATTGCAATAATTGTCATCACTACAAAATCCATCTCAACACCTTTGAAAAATTTAGAAAAAAGATTAGAAGCATTATCAAGTGGTGATTATGCAGGTAAGGTTGAATATACTAAAGACAAGGGGGAAATCGGAAATATTGCCCGTTCAATTTTAACTCTCTGTGGGATTTCCAAAAAAGTTTACGAACAGAGTATAATGAAAGATCTCAGCTCGGAAACATTACTCTCAATACAGGCAAGCTCTACACTCAAAGATTTTGGAAATACATTATTATCCAATCTATGTACTGACTTAAAATCAATCTGTGCACTTTTTTATTATGTTAATGATAATTATGAATTAAGCAAAATTTCAAATTATGGTTTTTTAGATAGTGATTCAGATATTGTAATACATGAAGGTATTTCATCCCAAGTGGCAAAAGATAAGAAGCATATTCATTTATCTAATTTTTCTATTCCAACTTCCGGGATAAAAACTAATTTTGGGAGCATTCCTCCTAAAGAAATTTTATATTTTCCTGTAATCCACAAAGAAAGAACTATCGCAGTCTTGGAATTTGCTTTTTTAGAAGAGATGCCTTCTATAGCCCTACTCTTATTAAATGAAATTATGCCATTCATTGGTTTAAATTTAGAGATAATTTCTCGAAATGAAAAAATGAAAAACCTACTAGATCAGGTTCAGGATCAAGCTAGAATACTCCAAGAACAAACAGTTGAATTAAAATATTCCGAGGAAGAACTTTTAAGCCAACAGCAAAATCTAATGCATGCTAAAGATGAGCTTGCGAGAAGTGAAAATTATTTTAGAACAATCATTGAAAATGCAGGAGTAAGTATTTTAGGTATTGATAATAAAGGATTATTATTAAATTCAAATAAATCATTTAATGATTTTCTTGGCTACTCAGAAGATGAGATACAGGGCAAAAATTTTATTGAATTTATACATCAAGATGATATACATTTGTGGGAATTAAATCATAAAGAACAGATTAATAATAATAATGAAATATTTCACATTAAAATTAAATTTATAGATAAAAAGGGAATAGTGAAATGGGGAGACTTAAGGAGTAGCAAAATAATTTTAGAGAATGAAGAAAAGCTTTCCTCTATTGCTTTTATAATGGATATTACAGATCTTAAAAAAATAGAAGATATTGTTAATTATCAATTAAAATTTCAAGAACTCTTAATAGAAACAATTCCTATCCCAATATTTTTTAAGGATGTTGAAGGTAAATTCTTGGGATGTAATCATTCTTTTGAAGAAATACTAGGGATTGAAAAAGATAAAATAATAGATAAGACACTCATCGATTTGAATTTTCTTTCAGAAGCCCAAAAACATAAGTATCACAATATTGAACTAAAATTGATTAAAAATGGAGAGTCGATAAAAGAAGAGATTTCACTAATCTTTGCCGACGGGAAAGAGCATACCGTTGTATATGGAGTTGCTGGCTTTCAGAAAGGAGAGGGAATACCGGGAGGAATGATTGGTTTGATTCTGGATATTTCCGAGCAAAAAGATACAGAAGCAAAATTAAAAGAAACAGAGAAATGGTTTAGAAGCATATTGGAAAGTGCTCCCGATGGAATTATGGTGGTGGATGAACATGGTACTATATCTTTGGCTAATCATCAAATTTCCATACTTTTTGGTTATTTTCAAGAAGAAATAATCGGAAAAAATGTATCTATGTTAATGCCTAAGCGATTCAGAAAAGGTCATGAATCAAAAATCATAGATTTTATCACATCTCCCCGAATTAGAAACTTAGGGATCGGATCTCCTAATTTGATTGGACTGCATAAATCGGGAAGAGAATTTCCACTAGAAATTGGACTTTCTCCCTTGCCGCAACAAGAAGGAAAAAAACACATGATCGCGGCATCTATGAGAGATATTTCAGAGAGAAAAGAAGCTGAAAAATCCTTAATTGAGAAAGAAGAACAATTTAGAACGCTTGTAGGTAATATCCCCGGAGTAGTTTTTAGATTCAACCCCGGAGTAAGTCGAGAAATCCTTTTTATAAGTGATGGAATCCTGGAGTTAACGGGATACACAAGCAGTGAGTTTTTAAATAATGAATTTTTTAACTCCCTTATACTCAAAGAAGATGAAGAAAAAGTAAATGAAGAAATAAACAATGCCATCAATTTAAAAAGTTCCTATTCTATTGAGTATCGTATCACTGATTTTAATGGAAAAATAAGATGGGTTTTTGAAAAAGGGAAAGGAGTATATTTAGAAAACCAAAATGATCTACTCTATATTGATGGTACTCTATTTGATTCTACAGATCGTAAAAACTCTGAAGCCGAATTATCAGAAAGCAGACAATTGATGGAATCAGTGTTGGAAAATATCAATGCTGTTATTTATGCCAAAAATAAAGAAGGATTATATACATACATAAATAGGGAATGGGAAAATATTCATAAAATCAAAAGAGATGATGCCATCTTAAAAAATGATTTCCAATTATTTTTACCAGATCAGGCTGAAAATCAAAGAAAAACAGATAAAATGATCTTTGATACCGGCAAGCCACTTTCCCAAGAAATAAAAATGAATGATGGAATATTTGAAGAAGTGTACTACTCTACTAAAGTTCCAATGAAAACAAATAATACAATAACTGGAATTTGTGGAATATCCACAAATATTACAAGTAGAATTCAAATGGAGGAAGCTCTAAAGGATAATGAAAGAAAAATAAGAAGAATTTTAGAAACTTCAAGTGAAGGCTTTTGGTTATTTGATAATGATTTTAGAACAATGGAAGTAAATGATGAACTCTGTAGAATTCTAAATCTCTCTAAAGATTCTTTTTTCGGGAAAAACTTAAGTGAATTTATTGATGAAGAAAATTTTAAACTTTTAACAGAAGGTAATGAAGATTTAGAATCAGAAAAGAGAAGAAGTTTTGAAATTGCACTACACAGAGCAGATGGTAGTACAATTTCTTGTTTATTTAATTCAACTCCCCTACTCGATGAGTATGACGAAAAGATAGGTTCATTTTCATTGGTAACAGATATTTCTGAACTAAAAAAAGCTCAAAATGAATTATTGAGAGCTAAAGAAGAGGCTGAATCAGCTACAAAAGCAAAATCTTCCTTTCTAGCTAATATGAGTCATGAAATTAGAACACCAATGAATGCTATCATAGGACTTTCGGGATTAGCTCTAAAAACAAATTTAGACTCAAGACAAAAGGATTATATCAATAAGATAAATAATGCCGGATTAAATCTTCTGGGAATTATAAATGATATATTAGATTTTTCTAAAATAGAAGCAGAGAGATTAGATGTTGAGATAATTGATTTTTTCCTTGAAGATGTTTTTAATAACGTCTCTTCTATTACCGGACATAAGGCACATGAGAAGGGATTGGAGTTCCTATTTGTAACCAATAAAAATGCTCCTACAGGATTAAAAGGAGATCCCCTCCGCCTAAGTCAAATTTTAATAAATTTGATCAATAATGCGATTAAATTTACAGAAGAGGGTGAAGTTATTTTACGTACAGAACTTTTAGAGTTACTTGATAATAGAGTGCGATTAAGTTTTTCAGTAGAAGATACAGGTATTGGTATGACAATAGATCAGTCTTCCAAATTATTTCAAGCGTTTACACAGGCTGACAGTTCTACTACCCGTAAGTATGGTGGTACAGGACTAGGATTAAGTATAAGTAAGAAATTGATAGAAATGATGGGTGGAACAATTAGAATTGAAAGTGAAGTGGGCATAGGTAGTAAATTTATCTTTGAAGCAGAATTAGGTTTGTCGGAAAAAAATTGGTCTGACAAAATTTATAAAAATCTTGCTATCATCGAAGATAAAAATATTCTTTTAGTCGATGATAATCCCACTGCACAAGAAGTAATGAAAAATTATTTAAGTGAATTGTCCCATAATATTATCACAGCCTCCTCCGGTGAAAAAGCAATTGAGATTTACAAAGAGAGTTTAACTAAAGAAAATCCAATAGATTTGATCTTCTTGGATTGGAAAATGCCAGGCTTAAATGGAATAGAAACTGCTCTTAAAATAAAAGAAATATCCCAAGAAAAACAACCCGAAATAATTATGATTACAGCGTACAGCAGAGATGAAGTACAAAGTCTCGCTTACGAATCAGGTATTAAAAATTTCTTAAGTAAGCCGGTAAGTAAAGTTCAATTGATGAATACTCTAATTGAAATTTTCATGAAAGAAAGCGAGGATTTAAATACTATACCTGAGTTGAATTTCCCTCTACTAAAAGGGAAACGTGTATTACTTGTAGAAGATAATGAAATAAATAGACAAATAGCTGAAGAGTTATTTCAAAGTGTCGGAATAATTTTCGAAGAAGCTAATAATGGTGAAATTGCAGTACAGAAAGTACTACAGTCTCTTCCAACGTATTATGATTTAATTTTAATGGATTTACAAATGCCTGAATTAGATGGACACGAAGCAACCATAAAAATCAGAAGTAATCCTCAATTTAATTCAATTCCGATTATTGCAATGACCGCACATGCCATGATCGAAGAAAAAGAGAGGTGTTTAAACGAAGGAATGCAGGATCATATAGCAAAACCTATCGATGCTACCACTATGTTTGAAATAATGTCTAAATGGATAAGATCAGATTTACCAATTAAATCAATACTGATACCGGAAGATGACATACCAAATCTGAAAAGTCTGGATCTAGAAAATGCTCTCAGAAGAATTGGAGGGAATAAAAAACTATTTAATAAAATCTTAATTAAGTTTATTTCTAACCAAAAAGATAGTGGAACTAAAATGAAAAATTGTTTAAAAAATGGGAGAATTGAAGATGCAGAAATGATTGCCCATACTTCAAAAGGTGTAGCTGGAAATATAGGTCATCTAAAACTTCAAGAAATTTCCTCAGAGCTAGAAAAAGCTCTGAGAGACAATAATGAAGTCATATATACTCCCAAAGTAGATGAATTTGATATTGAATTAACGAGCTTTATAAATGAGTTAGAAAATTTTTATGGAGAATTAATCGATGCTAAATAATTCTTCATATCATTCCTTCATCTTTTAGTGCTTCTTTTAATTCATTGTATTTTTCAAATAAAACTTTTCTAGAATCATATATATCGAGAACATCAATTCTTTTCTCTTTGTATTGCTTTTTAAAATAAATAAAATCTTCAGTCATTTGATCTTTTCTATTTTTACTCATAAAAGTAGTTAAAAAATCTAAGGCTTCCCTATTTTCAATAAATGAAATACAAATTACTTCTTTTGATAACTCATTAATCATTTCGGATGCAAATTTCTTCGGGAAAGTCTTTACCGTAGTTATATAGTCATTCAATGTTCCCAAGTTATTTAGATCGGTCTCTCTGCTTTCTTTATAATAATTCATAAATATATTATAAAAAACATACCTACCCTTCTCAGAGAGAATAATTTTATCAGATTTTAAGGCTAAATTTAATTCTAAAAATAATTTTAAATTATGGTCATATAAAAAATCCAACCCTTTTAATTCTTTAGTCTTTAAGAATTCAAACTCTTCAATATGAACTCCAACCAAAAATCTTGTGAATCTTTTTTCATCAAACTCAATTAAACTGGTATTTTTTCTAATATTTGTTGTTGGATTTACTACAGAATAATAAAATAAATTAATAAGATCTGCTGTTTTGTAGTTCTGTACAAAATAATTTTGAATAAGTACCATTAAATCTCTAGTATCTATCAAATTGAAAAATCTTGTCAGTAACAAAAACTTTTTCACATTATCTTTTGTAGGTACAGAATTGTCAGGTAAAGCATTTGAATATTCTGCATATTTATCTAAATCTAAATGTAATACAGTTGAATTAATAGAGTAAGCAATTTCTAAAATTGTGCTCCCACTTTTTAGTCTTGCATTTTCATTGCTAGAATTTATTTTTTGGGATATAAAATTTAAATAAGTAGGATCAACAATTAAAAAATGCGTTAGGTGATTTTTAGTAATTCTTAAGTCTGTTTTCAAAAGACAGAATTTCTTTCCATTTAATGTGTTAAAATCAATCTCTTCTAAAATATCTTGGGATATATTATTTATTTTTAATTTAGATTTTAAAAAATCAATATTTTCAGATGATAATTGTGTAAAAATTTCAAATAAACTATGTGAGTAACTTTTTACTTCTGCTGGAGTATTTAGATGTACAAAAAAATAATTTGTGAATGTATTACTTTCTATCTTTAATGTTTGCTTAAAACAAATTCCAACTTTTTGTTTAATATTTAATGAACTAAAATAAATTAACTCTAAAAATTTTATTCCTATCTCATATTGATTAACTTTGCCATAGAAAGGCAAAAAGTATCTACCCAAAATAAATTCGGTTGCGTTGGAGATGTTTACCTTCGTATTACTTAATTTAGTTTTTTCTTCTAAATTGATTTTCTTTTCTATAATTTCAGAGATTGAGTCAAATAATATCCTATTATATGTCTCTTCTTTAATTATTACATAAAAACTTATATTATTAAATTTTACTAGATAAATAAATCCTCTATCTAAAATCCAGAAAAGTTCATCACTTATTTCATCAGGATATTTTTTTAAAATTCTAGAGGGTAAATTAAAAATCATATCATTCGATGTATTTAGTTTAATAGCTAATGTACTAGATATATCAGAGTCTATTTTTGATAGACTTTGGTATATCACTGTATCTCGATTGGGAGCATCTTTTTTTACTATTCCATCAATTGATGAGTCCGGAAAAATATAGCTTACCTCATGCTCGAAATCTAAAATAGAATTAAGAAACAAGAAGGCTACTTTTAGATTATCTGTCTTTTCTTTAAAATTAGGTGTAGTGATTTTTTCTATTAAAACTTGAGACTCTGCTTTTGTTACTGAACTTAAATTTTTCTTAAATTGTAGTTTAAAAAAAGTTAGAAGTAATTCCTCTTTTTGTGATTCATTCATAATATTTAGCTATACTTTCCAATATTTTTTTTGTCTTTCTTGCTCACATTCCTTGCAGACATTGAGAATTAATTTTTTACTATAACGCATCGAAAATTCTATCAGTTTTTTCTTCTTTTTGCATTTAATACATGACTTTCTTTTCTCTAAGACTTCTTTACCAAATACTGTGACCGCTTTAGTTTTAGCATTCTCTTTTCGAGGGTGAAATCTTCCGGATGAATCTAGTGCAACTTTTTGACTTATATATTCTTGATAAGAAAGTTCTTTTAAGCCCTTTTTCCTTCTTCTATAATTTACAGAATTAAAAGCATTAATAGATTTATTCTTTGTTTTAATGACTTTTTTTTTAGGTTGATTCTCTTTATTAATTTTCTTTGAGGAAGGAATATTTTTAAGTTTAGCCATAAATTTTATTTTGCCTGTTTCTTTGGAATTATAAAAAAATATTTTGATCTTATTAGATTTATTATCTCTACAAATACTTATATTTTTACTTTACTTCTTTTTTTCAAATATTAATTTTTAATTATATCAAAATTTCGTGCTACATAATTACTTTAACAATAATTAAACTTCCTTGTTTTTTTTAGTTAAATCAAAAAATATTATAAATTTAGAATATTCTATTTTATAAATTTATATCACCAAACACATTTAGTCTACCAATTCTATTTTTTTTTATATTCTCAATAAATACTTATGTAAATAAAAAAATTCCTTATTAAAGAGTTCTCTTTAATTTAACAATTAAAATGATTTTTTACTGAATTTTATAGTCTTTTTTTTTATTTTATTTGACAAAAAACTCTTATCTCGACCTTAAAAATTTTGTATTTCTTATTCTAAAATAATTTAATAATTTGAATTTTTATGCTTCTATTATTTCCTTTGAATATTTTTAATGTATGGTTGACAATTTAAACAAATTTTATATATTTTCGATATGAATGGGGAATCCTTTTATACAAAGGTATATGAAATTGTTAAAAAAATCCCCTCGGGAAAGGTAACATCTTATGGTAGAGTAGCTATTATCTTAGGGAATCCTAGATCTGCTAGAGCTGTTGGATATGCTTTAAATGCTTTAAAAAAAGACAATACTCAGGAAATTCCCTGGCAGAGAGTAATAAACTCTAAAGGATTTATATCTTTTAAAGGAGATACTTTTAGGGCAAATTTACAAAGAAAACTTCTTGAAAAGGAAGGGATTGTGTTTCATTCTGACGCTCGTATTGATTTTAAAATATTTGGATGGCCCTAAAAAATGAAAATGATTCCTAGCGTCTTAACCATTGCAGGCTCTGACTCCGGAGGGGGAGCTGGAATACAGGCTGATCTTAAAACATTTCAAAGTTTGGGTGTTTTCGGCACATCTGCAATCACATGCATAACTGCTCAAAATCCATCTGGAGTTTTTGGAATAATGGAAGTGGATAGTTTACTTTTAGAAAAACAAATTTCAGTTATTTTAGAGTATTTTCCCATTCAATTTGCTAAATCAGGTATGCTATTTTCTAAAGATATAGTACAAGTAGTAATACAAATAATAAAAAAGAATAAAGTAAAATTAATTTGTGATCCGGTCATGATAGCAACAAGTGGAGCAAAACTATTAAAAGAAGATGCTGTCAAATTAATCAAAGAAGAGTTAATTCCCCTTTCTTATTTAATCACACCAAATTCAGATGAAGCAGCCCTACTCTTAAACAAAGAAATAAAAAATGCTGGAGAAATGGAAGACGCCTCTCGTGAATTGTATAATCTCCTAAAAGTACCGGTACTATTAAAAGGGGGGCATCTCAAAGAAAATAAAAAGTTAAAAGATGTTTTGTATGATGGTAAAGAATTATCAGTCTATCCATCAGATTATATTGAAAAAGTAAGCACACATGGAACTGGGTGTACTTATTCATCTGCAATTACTGCATATTCAGCTCTGGGGTATGACTTAAAAACTTCTGTTTTACACTCAAAATCTTATCTTCACAATACAATCCTAAATTCATATAACTTAGGAAAATCAACATCACTAAACCACTCCATTTTTATTAAGGAAAATTAACAATGAAAGAATTAGAAATTCAATCTTCTGGATTAAAACCGGAAACTAATAAAAATTTAAAATATAGTAATACATTTGATGAACTTTTCACTCAAAAAAATGAATACCGAATGGGATACGAAACGATTTATCCCTATTTTGAGTCATTATCAATAGAAAAATTAAAATCAATTAGAAAAAGAATAGATTTTGTTCTCAAAGAACAGGGTATCACTTTTGGGGGTTCAGGGACAGGTAGTGGAGAAAAAACTTGGTCTATAGACATGATTCCTCATATTATCACAAATGAAGAATTTTTAAAGATTGAAGAAGGGATCAAACAAAGATTAACTGCACTTAATCTTTTTCTAAAAGATATTTATTCAAAACAACAAATTCTAAAAGATAAAGTTATCCCATTAAATATAATTTTCAGTGATAATAATTATTTGAGGGAATGTGTAAATTTAAGTGTTCCTAGAGATGTTTATCTTCATATTGGAGCATTTGACTTGCTTCGCTCCGGAAATGGGGATTTTTATATTTTAGATGATAATATAACCATACCAAGTGGTATAAGTTATGCACTCCTGAATCGTCAGGTTTTACGTCAACAATTTCCGAATTTATTCAATAAAATGCAAATTAGACAAATTTGGGATACGTCCACTACTATGCTCGCCAGACTACGTGAATGTGCTCCCCAACAGGTAGAAAATCCTAAAATTGTACTACTATCTCCCGGTATTTATAATGAAGCCTACTCCGAACATGAGCTTCTTGCTAAACGAATGGGGATACCATTAGTACTACCAAAAGATCTTTTAGTAAAAGAAAACTATGTTTACATGAAAACAATTACAGGACTCTCAAGAGTAGATGTAATTTATAGAAGAATTGAAGATTATTACCTTGATCCTGTAAGTTTCTTTCAGGATAGCGTTTTAGGTGTTCCCGGTATCTTATCCTGTGTAAGACATAGAAATGTCACTATTGCAAATGCCATAGGGGCCGGAGTTGCAAGCTCAAAAGCACTTCTACCCTATATGGAAAAAATTATGAAGTACTACATGGATCAAGATCCAATTCTTAAAACTGCACCTACTTTCTTGATGACAGAAAAAAAAGAAAAAGATAACGTTTTTGATAATATAGAAAAATATGTCATAAAGCCCATTCAGGGTACGGGCGGAATAGGTATGCTCATCGGTGCGGAAGCAACTTCTACAGAAATCGAAACAATGAAAAATAGAGTCAATCAAAATCCTAGTAATTTTATAGCCCAGCCATTAATTGCCCTCTCAAATTCTCAAATTTTTACCAATGATACCCTGGAAAGTAGATACGTTGAAACAAGATTTTTTAGTTTTTTAGGGGCAAAATACAGTTTGAGTAATTGTGCACTTACCAGAGTATCTGCCAGAAAAGACTCAATTCTAGTAACAAATTCCCGTGGGGGCGGAAGTAAGGATACTTGGATAATGGGAAAATCTGATTCAAGTTCTTCTAGATTTATAATCACTTCCACAAACAATAGAAGTAGAAATTTTATTCTTTCTAGGGTTGCTGAAAGTTTATTTTGGCTGGGAAGATATATAAACAGAGCCCTGACTACAGCAAACGTACTACAGGTAGCCTATACATCCGAAATAGATGTACTACTGGGACGAGAAGAATCTTCCTATAATACATTAATCAGCAGTATCTCTCACCTAACGGGTTCTCCTTTAAGAAAACACATGAGACAGGATGAATCATGGCAAATTGGATTATTTAATCATGCAGTATTGGACCAAAGAAATCCTAATTCAATTAAATCAAATCTAAACTATGCCATGACCAATGCTCGTGAAATACAAAGTATGTTGAGTGGAGAAATGTGGATTTCCTTAAAAAAACTACTCGAATACATTGGAAATATTAAAAATAGTCAGAATATGCACATGGAAGATTTATCCGAATGGTTATATGGAATTTCTCATTATTCTCAATCTTTTTATGGTGCCACCTTAGATACATTCTCCAGGCAGGAAGTACTACAATTTGCACAATTGGGAAGATTGGTTGAGCATTGTAACTCCATAATAATTGTGATAAAATCTACAATTCAATATATGGTCAAAGCAAATGCAAAAGAAGAAATTTACAATAACTTACAACCATTTTTAATTGTGATATTAAAGTTTTTAAACTCTTATGAAGCCTATCAATGGAGCTATGAATCTAGATTTGACCCTTATTTATCGTACAGAATGCTGGTAGTTGATAGGGATTTCAGTAATTCTCTAGTGAGTTGTTTAGAAAAAATTAAAACAATATTAAATGCGGTTAGTGTTGATAGAACCTATAAAGATAATAGCCCCGAATTTGTATGTGATATGCTTATCAGTAGGGCTTATACTTTTGACTTAAAAAGCAATCTTGCTTTCGCTGAAGAAAAGAAAAGCTCCCTTCAAACTAGAGGGGTCACATTCTTTTCTTCCCCAAAGGGTGAAATTACTCCCGGTTTTTGGGCAAGAGACCTCAAATCTGGAATTGAACTATTAGGAAATCAAATAATGGATAGATATAGCAATGTATCATCCCCAACTCCATTCACGGTGGTAGGATAATGCAAAACAGGTTCACATTAGTACATAAAACAATTTATACTTATGAATGGGAAGCTCTCGAATCTTATTCCAAAGTAAAAGTTTCTCCCTTGGAAACAATATGCCAATCCGTAAATTCGCATACCATTGAAGTTAAGCCTGATGTTCCAGTCTATTCCCACAGAGACTTTTTTGGAAATCTCGTCCATGAATTTAGCGTTCCCTTTCGTCATAGCTCTTTGGAAATTACTGCTACCAGTGATGTGTCCACTTTTGTTCCCTCTCTCGAGGCACAAAAATCAGAGATAACTATCAGAGAAGCGGCAAAGTGGTTCAAACAATATGAATATGAATTTTACGACTATGTGAACGAAAGTCAATTCATCAAATTTACTCCCACAGTGCGGGACTTTGCCCAAAAAGTTTTAGACCCCGATCGAAGGCTTTCAGATGCTGTATGGGATTTGAATAGAATGTTTACAAAGGACTTCAAATACAGCTCGGGATCCACACAGATCAACACCCCGGTAGATGATGTTTTAATTAAAAGAGAGGGTGTTTGCCAGGATTTTTCTCATACTATGATAAGCCTTCTTCGCTCTGCCGGAATTGCCGCTAGGTATGTAAGTGGATACATTGAAACCTATGATCCGACTACAAATCCCAATATGGTTGGCTCCGAGCAAAGTCATGCATGGCTGGATGTTTATATGCCCGATCATTCTTGGTATGGATTGGATCCTACCAACAATATGTATTCTTCCGAAAAACACATTCGGGTGGGACTGGGTAGAGATTTTGAGGATATTTCACCCGTACGGGGAACATTTAAAGGCTCGGGTAGGCAAACCTTGCAAGTGGATGTAACTATGAGACGAATCATTGGCGAAGTACCATTTTTAAAACTACAAGGATCTTCTTAAATATGCTGAAAACCAATTTAGAACTCCCGGATTTATTTGAAATAGAAGTGCCTGGAGATAAATCTGTATCTCACAGATCTGTCCTTTTTTCAGCTCTCGCAGAGGGAACATCCAAGATTAGCGGATTTTTAGAAGCCGAAGACCCCCTGAATACGATGAAATCTTTTTCTAAATTAGGTGTGGATTATTCAAAAATTGGTCCCTATGAATATAAAGTCACTAGCCCGGGAAAAAAGAAATTACACTCACCCTCAGATGAATTGGACTTTGGAAATGGGGGTACCGGAATTCGACTTGCCGCAGGTTTAATAGCAGGTTTACCCAATATAAGAGCGGTCTTAAATGGAGATGAGTCTCTCCGCAAACGACCGATGAAAAGAATTATCGATCCCCTACGTGTCATGGGTTCTCAAATTAAGTCTTTTAATGAAAAAGAAACCGCTCCCCTCGAGATAGTTGGAAGGATCCTACATTCCCATAACAAGCATACAGCAATTCTTTCGAGTGCACAGGTCAAATCCTGTCTCATGCTTGCGGCAATCTCTTCCGACGTGGAGCTCGACTATGAAGAGCCGGAATTGTCAAGAGATCATACAGAGAATATGTTACAATTCTTAGGTGGCAACTTAGAAAAAAAAGAAGGTCATCGATTTATAATTAAACCGCCTTTTTCGTTTAAAGGAGCTCACTTTAAGGTTCCAGGAGATATTTCTTCTGCGGCTTTTTTTATAGTACTGGGACTTTTGGCAAAAAAAGGAAATTTACTGATAAAAAATATAGGTCTCAATCCAGCTAGAATTGGCATCCTAACTGTACTACGAAATATGGGCGGGAAAATTATCGAAGAGGACTTAAGAGAAGAATGTGGGGAAATTACCGGAAACTTAAGGGTGTATCCATCCATTTTAAAGAAAACTGAAATCTCTAAAGATTTAATACCATCAATCATAGATGAAATTCCTATATTAACTATCGCGGGTCTTTTTAGTGAAGGGGGATTTAAAATTTCCCACGCAGAGGATCTTCGGGCTAAGGAAAGCGATAGAATTCACTCAATGGTACATAACTTAAAAAAACTGAAAATCAATGTGGAAGAATATAAGGATGGATATGAATTTTCTGAAGTGCAATCCTTAGAAATTGCAATGGTTGAATCTTTTATGGATCATAGGATCGCTATGAGTTTTTTAATCTTAAATAAAATAATAAATTTAGGACTAAAGATTGATGATTCTTCCTGGATCGAAACATCCTTTCCAACTTTTCATTCTATTTTAGCAAGACTCTAAGTTCAAAAAGTAATTATTTCTCAACCAATTAAATTAGTTTTTTTGAACTGGTAGATTTTTCATTTTTAATAATAATGGAAAAATATGTTATTGGCTTTTAAATTAATGAAGAAACTATTCTTGTTTTTTGTAGTTTTTTGTTTGTATAATTGTTACTACTCTGAAAATTTCAAAAATAAAATTAACCTAAACTGGGAATATTCTATTTCCCGACAAGAAGAGAGTATTTTTCAATCATTAGATAAGAATTTTAAAGTTATTCCAAAAGACTCAAGCAATCCAATTAATTTAGTAGCTCCCCAAAAAAAAGGTTATTTGTGGCTAAAGGCTAAATTTCTCTTGCCTCCCGAGTTAATTAATAAAAATATAACTTTTTTTATAAATAAATTTCAGTGGGAAAAAGATTTATATTTAAATGGTCAACTTATCTCAAGTAATATTGAAAATGGTAGTACACATTGGAATCACAGAGGAATTAATGAAATATTCACTATACCTAGAAAATCCATCAATTATGATATTGAGAACACACTTTTAGTAAAACTATATTTTGAAGAAGAAATAGGATTTCCCACAGAAATGATAGTGGGAGAAGAAAATTCTGTCTTTGTTTCTTTACTTTTAGAAAATATAAAAGATAAATATTATATATATTTAATATATATACTATGTTTTTTATTTTTTTTATTTCACATTAGATTATTTTTTATAAGAAATTATGAAGTCGAACATAGACTTTTATTTTTAACAAACTTCCTATTTTCGTTAAGTGCAATTTATTTTATAACAAATTTTATAAATTTATTAGGTTTCAAATCAAATTATTATCTTATAAATAAATTAGAATTTTTGTTTTATTTCTTAAGTTTATTTTATTTATATAAATATATTTCTAAAAGATCAAAGATCTCTATAAATGAGATAGAAATATATATCACAGAAATTTATACTGTTGCGAGTATCATTCTTTTCTTATTTTCGGGATTAAACTCCGATTCATTGATTCCGGGTTCGATTAGAATGTTTTTACCTATTCCAATATATAGTATAATAATTCTAAAAGTATCAAAGGGCTCTGCAAAAAAAATTGATTTTTGTAGAGTAATCTATCCTTTTATTATTTTACTTTTTTTCTCAGTCATATTTGAAATTTATAATCTTTTTTTTAGAGTCTCTGATTTTTCATATGAATTTATACCTATATCTCTAATAATAATAGTAGTAAGTTCCCATAAAATCTTAGAAATCAGTCATAAATTAAATAAAATTGAAAAGAGAAATGAAAATCTAGAGTTCATTTTAAAGGATAAATTTAATTTATTAAGTAATGCAAACATAGAAAACACTGAGCTAATAGATAATTTAAATAAAGAATTTTATATTGCTTCATTACTTACTAAACCTTTTCAGTTTTTACAAGAAGATTCGCAATATGTTAAAGTCAACTCATACCTTGAGCAAAAGAATAATTTCTTTTTCCATGGAAAAACTCACTATCTAGGTGGAGATATTTGTATCACTAAAAATTTATATAATCTTGAAAATGAGATAAATTATCTATTTTTTTGTAATGTTGATGCAACTGGAAAATCATTAAAAGGATCAATTGGTGCGATTTCCGCTGGAATTTTTTTATTCAATGAACTAAATAAAAAATTTATCCTTCAGCCCCAATCTTTTTTAAAAGAAATTATATTTCAACTAAATGAAATTTATAAAACTTTCAATGGAAATATGCTTCTCTCAATATCTATTGGTCTTATTGATACTACAGATGGTAATATGTATCACTTTTCAGCGGGTCATCCTAGAAATATTTTACAGAGAGATAAAAAACTAGAGTATCTAAATGAGTCCATTCAATCCATGATTGGTTCTTTCGAAGAAGAAATTATCATTCATACCTTTAAACTTAAAAATGATGATATTCTCTATATTTCATCTGACGGAAGGGAATCTATAGAATTGGGAGGTATCTATGGAGGAACCAAAAGTGAAACAGAAAAATTATTTTTTAACTTACTAGAAAAATCAAACGGAGATTTCGATTTTTTTATCCAGGAAATTAAGAATTATGGAAGATTTTCAGATGATTTTTCTATAATACAAATTAATTGTCTAAAATTTGAATATACTATCCCCAACCTAGAAATAAGAGATAGTTTTGAAGATAGAGTAAAAGCAGATAACTATTTATATATGAAAAATTATGATTCTGCACTAAAAATATACTTATCCCTAATTAATGAAAATTCTAGTGCAGATTTATTTTATAAAATAGGATTATGTTATAAAAATTTGAAGTTATTTGATAAAAGTATAGAATACTTCAAAATCTCCAAAGAAAAAAATGAAAATAATATAATAAATCTCCTTCAATTATGTGATACATATAGAATAATTGGAGAAGAAAAAGAAGTTACAATATTGTTTAGATATTTAGAAAAATACTTTCCACAAGTATCACAAATACTAAGTATAGATTCCTATTTAAATTAATATTATAATTTATAATAAAAGTTAAAATTTAACTTAAGGATAGCTTTAATTCTTCTGCAATTCTATTCATTCTAAGAATTAGTTTTTCCTTTCCCAATAGGGGAAATAGAATAGGAAGTTCCAATCCATGTGCCTTTCCTGTTGTTAAAACTCGAATCGGCATAAATAAATTTTTGCCTTTTTCTCCTGAAATTGTTCCAGTATTGTCCATTAATTTTTTATAATCTTCATCACTGACGGGCTGGTTTTCTTTTATTTGCATAAAAAAAGTTTTCATAACAACAGATGCATTCTCTCTTGAAGCAATCTCTCTTGCAGTATCATCTTCAATACTGATTGTATTATTAAAAAATTCACTTATATAAGGAGGAGCCTGCGAGAGACGATCCAAATACACTCTAATGGACTCCAAAATAGATGTAAGTGTCCTATTCCCTTTTTGTTTAATTTCATCCGGAATATCCTTAGAATCTAAGATAAAATTCAATATTCTCTCGGATAAAACATCTATGTCCATATCCCGAATGTATTTATTTGAGAGCCAGTTTAGTTTTGATTTTGGATTAAGATAATCTGCTAATTCTTCTGTTGTTAGAGATGTTAAATTAACAGATTCCTTTTCTTCTTCTTTCATTTTTTTAAAGACATCAAAAGTTGAAGGGGATTTTGAACATCTCTCTATATCAAATATTTCAGATGTCCTGGAGTTTGGTAAATACTCCACCCCATCTTCAGAAGTCCATCCCAATAGGGCCATATAGTTGACAAAACACTCTTCAGAATATCCGAGATCTCTAAATGCCAATACAGAAGTAGCCCCTGCTCTTTTTGATAATTTCTTTCCATCCGTTCCCACAATCTCAGAGACATGGGCAAAAGTTGGAATTGGAAAATCTAAAGCCTCACCGATCAAAATTTGACGGGGTGTATTAGACAAATGACCTACTCCTCTAATTACATGAGAGATTTTCATTAAGAAATCATCAATAACAACAGCATAGTTGTATGACGGAAAACCATCTGATTTAACAATAATAAAATCTCCTATTAGTTTAGTTTCGAACTTTACTTTTCCTTGTATTACGTCTTGTACGATAATAGTTTTGTGGGGAACCTTGAATCTTACTGTATAGCTCTCACCTTTATTTAATTTTTCTTGTATCTCATTATCCGTCATACCTGCATGAAGTCCATCATAGATATAAGGAATTCCCATTGCCTCAGATTGTTTCTTTTTAGCTTCCAACTCATCTGTAGTACAAAAGCACCTATAGGCTAATTTTTTTTCGAGTAAAATATCAGTAAATTTTTTATAAATATCCAATCTCTGAGATTGTTTATAAGGCCCAAATTCTCCGCCAACCTCAGGTCCCTCGTCCCAATTCATTCCAAGCCACTTCATGGATTCGAGGATTATCTGGAATGAATTTTCAGTGGATCTATCCTGATCTGTATCTTCTATTCTTAGGATAAATTTCCCCCCATTCGATTTTGCATAAAGATAATTAAAGAGGGCGGTTCTAGCACCACCAACATGTAAAAAACCTGAGGGAGAAGGAGCAAATCTAGTTCTAATTTCCATTTGAGTTCAGGATTTTAACTAGGAATAGTTTGGGAAGAGAATTTTTGTCGGTCTCTTTTAGTTTCCCTGTTGGTTGGGGGGGTAAATTCATCCCGTCTTCTATTTTGGCAAATATTGTAAAATCAAAAAAGCTAAACAGTGGTACGCTTTCCTCTTTATATAAAGAATAAATATAATCTTCAAATGTTTTGATTTTTGAATATGTGACTCCTATCGTAGAAATATATTCCGTATAAGGAATTTTAGGTAATAATATTGACTCTTCTTCGAAATTTCTCCATATATACGTATTTCCCCCACCTAAAATCCACTCTTCTGCCTTCCAGAGTTGAAAATTTTTCTTAGGCTTAAAGAGAATTTTTTCTTGGATTGGAAATTGAGAATATTCTACTTTTTGTAAATTAGAGAGAAGAGTATCGGGATCTATATCACTCCATGTTCTCGTTAAAACAGTATCTGCATTCAACTCCAATAGACCCTTATCACTCTTTGAAAAATTTCCAAGAATTGCTTTTTCTATTAAAGTAAAGCGTGGTATTTTTTTAGCCAAAATTTTTTCAGTTTCTTCCAGGGAATTTCTGGAGATTGCGGTCAAAATATATTCAATATGGAAGGCTCGATTTGATCCCCTCTTCTGAAAAATACCCAAAAGGGATAGCTTGGAAGAAAATTTATCCGAGTACAAAGAGAGTCTTTTTGTACCCCCTCCCGAAACAAAAAAAGTATGATTCGACTGTTTTTCTACTGGAGGGGGATTCTCTTTTTCTTGTTTAATTTCCTTAGAACAATTTAACGAAAGTGAAAGAAAAATAAGGATTAGCTTTGTCAAATTCAAGAAATGATGTTGTTTAAGAGTTTTATTATTATTTTTCAAGGTTTTTAGGACTTTTTTAAATATTTTTAATATACTAATTCTATACATCCTACAATATGAATAATAAAAGAGTTGACAAGCAGAATAGGTATTTTTAAAAACGGCTCAAAGATGAAAAATAATGTGACAGAAAACGAGTTTGATAACCTCCCGAAAATATCCTTCGAAGATCAGGTAAATGACGATCAAAGGAAATATTCCCGATACGTTTGTGACTCCAGAGCAATTCCTCATGAGATTGATGGACTAAAACCCGTCCAAAGAAGAATTCTCTGGTCAATGTGGAATAGTGATGCTAGAAATCGATACACCAAAACTGTTAAAGTTGCTGGTTTGGCTATGGGTTATCACCCCCATGGGGACAGATCTATCCAGGATGCACTCTCCGCAATGGCTCAGGATTTTACCTTCGCTAATAATATTCCCCTAGTGAGCGGGGAAGGAACCTTCGGAGATGTATTAGATCCCGCGGCAATCGCCTCTCCCCGGTATACCGAAGTCAAATTGAGTGACTTTGTAAAAGATTTAGGCTTTTTTGAGAGCCTACCTGATATCGACTATGTAAAAAACTACGATGAAACGGAAGAAGAACCCATCCATTTAGTGGGAAAGGTACCGATTGTCTTATTGAATAATATTCAGGGGATAGCCACTGGATTTAGATGCTTTATCCCCGGACATAAATTGGGAGACATTATTGACTCTCAAGTTTCTTACTTAAAGACATCCAAGACAAAAAAAATTAAACCCTGGTACAAAGAGTACGGTGGGGAAGTACGTTTATCTAAAAATGATAATGGCACTGAGATAATGACCACTACGTTTGCATTTAAATGGGATGGAGAAACTCTCTACTTAACAGACTCACCTATGTCTTACAATAGAGAGAAAGTTGTAAATTATCTCGATGATCTTCTTGAAAAAAAAGAGGGATGGTTTAAGGACTATGTTGATCATTCCAGTCAAAAATTTAAAATTGAGTTAGTTTATAGAAGGGGAGAAAAACCCACAAATGAACAAATTAAGGAAATATTTAGCAAAGAACATTCCGAAGCACTGACATACAATGTAATTACCCATGAGGGCAGATTAAAAAATGTTACTCCGGAAGAAATCATTCGAAGGTTTTGTGATTTTCGTAAGACGCATTTAATTCGAAGATTTAAAAGATTAGCAAATCTTGAACAAGAAAAAATAGACAGAAACTCAGAATTGATAAGATTTATCAAAGAAAAATGGAATTTAAAAGTTACTACTATTAAATCTAAGGCTGATTTTGAGGATCAATTAAAAAAAGCAAAGTTCACTTACTTTGAATGGCTTGCTTCGATACCTGTATATCGTATGACACTCGATGAAGTCAAAAAATGTGAAGATGCTATAATAGAAGCAAAATCTAAATTTGATGAGTATACTGCGTTATACAAAAAAGATGATAAGCTAGTTGCTTTTATGATTAATGAGTTAGGTGAATTAAAAGCAAAGTGGGATAAATAATAGGAATACCGAATGAAAGCAGAAGATTCAAAACAATCAAGAAATTTCAAAAAATTATCCAACGTTGAACACGTAAGAATGAGAACTGGGATGTGGCTCGGACAGAATTCCCTCTCCACATTTGAACAACATTTTTTTAAAGCAGAAGATGATAATTATTTTATAACTCATGAAGAAATACAAGATATTCCTGCAAAATTAAAATGTTTAGATGAAGCCTGCATGAATGCCGTAGATGAGTATCGCAAAAATTTGAATGATAAAGCTATTCAATTAAAAGATAAAATGTCAAAACTCATAGTTGGACTATCAACCGATCAAAAACGTATCTCAGTTGAAGATAATGGTAGGGGAATTCCATCTGATAATGCTGAAGGCGTATATCTTCATCTTATGTATGGAGAAAACTTTGATGATAAAGTAAAAGAAGATCATGTGGCCGGTCAAAATGGGGTGGGCATAAGTTTGGTAAGGATGGTTTCCAATTTCTTTAAAGTGGAGACTGCCAATAATGGAAAATTATACAAAAAACAATTTACCTTAGCAGAGGATGTAAAAAAACAAATTCGTTCTTATAAGTTAACATCAGAAACAACAGAAAAAGCATTTTTATACTTTGATGAACATGGTTCATTTAAAGATTCAAATTTTTTTACTAAAGATCAGTTTAATAAATTAGAACCCATATTAGAAAAAAATAATATGATTGAAAGTGTCAAACCCAGTGGGGATAGACATGGCACAAAAGTTGAATTCGAACTTGATCCTAAATATTTTAACGATTTAGATACAAAATTTAATGTAGAACTACTACGACAATATCTTCAAGATATTGCGATGACAAACCCCGGATTAGAAGTTCAATTCGTTCATAAAAATAAAACCGAAAAATATAAGTTTAAAAAAGGTTTGGAAGAAATCTTTGCGAGCTCGGATCTCACCTATTATAAAATGGATTATATTGATTCTAAGTCTGCATCACAGATAAATATGGAAGCATTTGTTGTGATCGGTCAAAACAAAACCCTTGCATGGGTAAACTCAAACTTTGCAGTACAGGGCGGTTCAGCAATTGAATATTTAGAAAATAGAATTTGTGATGAAGTAAGAAAAAAATCTCAAATATCTGCTCTTGAAAAAAAATTAAAAACACAATGTACCAGAAATGATGTTCGTAACTGCTTTCATATGTATGTCAATTTAAGAATTTTAAATCCAAGATTTAAGTCTCAGGACAAATCGTATCTCATAAATGATTTGAATGAGGATATGAGAAATGCAGTGGATAAAAATCTCGATAAACTAATAAAAAAAACAAATTTATTAGAAGAAGTCAAGATGCAGATGGAAAAAAGAACCCAGCTAAAAGAGCTAGAAGATGCACAGAAAGGCCTCAAAAGAGCTTCTAAGAATAATATACCCAAACTAATGCCCCCTACTGGCAAACCAAATGATAAAGGAAGAGTTCTATTTATAGCTGAGGGAGATTCTGCTATTGCAGGACTGAGACCAGCCCGAAATCCTAAACTTCATGGTCTATTTCCTTTACGGGGTAAACCTATGAATTGCAAGGGAATTAGTTTAGCAAGAGCGCTCGCAAACGAAGAATTAAAAAATATTGTAGCCATAGTAGGTTTACCAATAGATGGAAAAGTAAAATCAGTCAGCGAATTAAATTATGAAAAAATTAGTATTATGACAGATGCTGATTTTGATGGATATGCAATACGTAGCTTGATGTTATCTTTCTTTTATGAGTATTGGCCAGAGTTATTTGATTTAGGTGTAATACATTTTTCATCCGCACCACTGTATGAAGTGGATATAAAATGGAAAGATGGAAAAAAAGAAACTATCTTTTGCACAGATGATAAAGACTACTCCGATTTACTTGAAAGATTAAAAAAAGGGAATGGAGAATTTTCCAGAAAGAAAAGAAATAAGGGACTTGGAGAAACATCCAAAGAAGCCATGAAGTTTGCTGTGGATAATTGTATGACAAAAATAATTATCTATAATAAAAAATCTGCGGACAAAACCCAACTCCTCTGGTTTCACAAAGATTATGCCGAACAGAGAAGAACTGCTATTTCTGAATACGCTATGAGTGTAGTAGAAGATTAGAATTTTCTTGTATAAAAATAATGATAAAATCTAGAATGTTTTTATCATTATTTTCTTTCCAACATAGTAATATAAAACTTCTGATTGACTATTTAGCCTGTCTAAATTAAAAGTAAAGGGTATCAAATATATCTGGGGTGATTACTATGTTAAAAATTTTATTCGGTTTATCATTTTTATTTTATTACAACTGTGCTGTATTTAGTTCAATTTCTCAATCCTCGCAATCAGTACAATCGGTTTCTACAAGCCTAAATTCAATTTCCACTTCCCTTAATTCAATCTCGAGCATTTCAAGCTCCCTGGGCTCTATAAGTAAGTCCTCATCTTCGGATAAAAAAGAAAAAGATGCACTCTACCAAAAAGATGTAAAAGATTTGACGTATCTTATCGTTAAATCAAATGAAAGTTCCGACTTTACATCAGAAATTCAAAATTTAGCATTTAAATATGGATTTTATGACTGGAAAAGCAATGAATCTACGTTTTTAGGAATTGGTCAGGGATTAAAAAAAGCAGGAATTTCCCAAAAAGAATTCAAAGAAGTTTCCAAAGGAATCTCTAACCGTAAACAACAATCTGCTTTATTGGAGGCAGGATTCAATAGCTAAATACTTGTTGTAATCTCAAATTCTATCCCCCTATTTAACGAATTTGTCTATTCGGCATTGAATAGGGGCATTCTTTAAAAATTTTATCATTTTTTAAAATCTCTCTTATAATTTTTTAAATTTGCTCGAAGATCATAGTATGAAGATACCTGATTTTTCTCCCAATTTTAATCCCAATAGTACGTTGTTGGATTCTGAAATATTATACAAAGGTCATGGTAAAATTGAATCTGCCTCCGAATCCTCTTCTGTAATGCATGTCATATCACACGAGTTAGAGCATGTTGCAGAATTTAAAGCTCAGGCCAATCGAGATGAGGTTCAAATTAGAAGCATTGATATGCAAATTCATTTTGAATTTAGAGATGGAAGATTGGTTGCTGTTGGGGGAGAAACAAAAATGACTTCAGCAGAAAAAACTTCTTCTAGAGATGAGATTGGTAAACAATTAGATTTATTTCCCAATTCCAAAATATTACCAAATGATTTCAATCCTATCTCTCAAGATTTACAGGTGGAAGAAAACCTATTGAAAGAAAAATTAGAACTGATTCAAAATGAATTAAGAACCCTTCTTAATAAATCAGTTTTTAAAGATATTTCTAATAAAAGCAAAGATAATGAAACTATTCAAGTTTCGTATCGCGAAATTAGAAATAGATTACAGCTCGAACTTGAAGATTTAAAACGAAGGGTAGAGGCTGAAAAATCTAGGGAACTCTTATTAAAAGTAGCTGACATACAAAATAATTTAAAAACAGGTTTTATTGATCCGGATGAAATCAATATTTTAATTTCTCCCGAAAAACATCTAGATTTATTGGCATAAATTTATTAAAACAATTTCAAGAGGTACTACAAAGTTTTTAATAAATCTCTTAGGTTTTGTATTCCACTTTGGTTCTTTATAGATGCGAGTACTACAGTAACCTCAGGTATCATATTAACTAAATCTATAGTCTCTTTCTTTACTAAGTCTCTTTCTTTTTGATTTAGTTTATCTATTTTAGTTCTAATTATTATTGGTTGAATTTTTTTAACAATACAAGTATCAACTAGACCTAACTCCTCTTCCGGGAGAGGTCTTTTTGAATCACACAAAATAAATAACATTCTTAAAGTATCAGTATCATTCAGATAACCATTTACAGCCGAGATCATATTATCCCTCACAGAATGTGATGCCTTAGCATAGCCAAAACCAGGTAGATCCACCAAAAAAATTCGTTTATTTAACAAGAAGAAATTTAAGCTCCTAGTTTTGCCGGGAGTAGATGAAGTATGAACAAGATCCTTTTTACTTAATATAGCATTAATAAGACTTGATTTTCCAGCATTCGATCTCCCACAAAATGCTACCTGTGGCATAGTCTTGCTTTGGGGGATTTTTTTAAAATCGTGGTGGGATGAATGAAATTCAACGCTTTCTATCCAGGGATCTATCATCATGATTTAATCTCCGTAATAATCCTTTAATTTGTCATCCCATAAACTAAAAAGTATAGCTTTAGATTTATTATTCTCGGTAAGAATCGGTAAATATTTTCTCACAGGTCCTGGTATATTAAATTGTCTCATTAGCTCTGATACATTCTTATTTTGATTGTTTTTTATTATTTTCATTCCAAAATTATATTCACTAATTTGATAATTTATGTTAATATCTTTTTGCTTACCATTCCAATAGATTTTTTCATCCTTTATAATAGCAAATTTGAATAAATCTGATTTTTTATTAATTATATAAAGAGGAGATTTAGGTGATTTCCAGAACATTACTTCCTGATTTTCCTGATATAAAACATTATTTTTCTTAAGTATATTAAATATTTCTAATAGAATTTTCTTTTTAATGGGATGGTAATTAAATAAGTTTAAATAAATATCTATAATATTTTTTAATTGTGCAGGATTTAATTCAAGTATTCCACTGTCATCAATAGAATAGTATGATCTAGCTTCTTTTTTTGGTGAAGATACATCTACCTCTTTATCATGAAAATTAAAATATAGCTTTTGAAAATTTAATCCTTCTTTTTCCAAGCTACTTACTATATTTTTACGTAATCTATTTCTTAAAAAAATTTGTGACTCATTTGATTCATCTTCAAATATAGGAATTGTAATACTATCTAATAGTTTAATTCTATCCTCTTTATTTATAAAAACTAAGGGCCTAAATAATTCACCATTAAAAAAAGGAAGAGTTTCCATCGCTTTCTTTCCCCCTCCCCTAATGAGATTTATTAAAACCGACTCTAGATAATCCTCTGCATGATGACCTGTGATAATAATGGCTTTTTCTTTTTTGGCAATTTTTCTCAATTCTTTATATCTAAAAATTCTACCCGTCTCTTCTATACTTTTTTTTATTTTAAAAGATAATTGTGGAATTTTTTTTTTAATAAAATAATATTCTAAAGAAAGAGAAATCATAAAATCTTTTATTAAATTTTCTTGCTTTTGATTTTCTCTAATTGAATGATCCAAATGAAATAAAATAGGCTTAGGAATATTTTTTTTTTTATGCAGGTAAAGATATAAATAAACTAACAAAGAAGAATCCTTTCCTCCCGAATAAGATATTATCGATTTTGTATAAAATATATTCTCATATATTTTATAAATATCTTCAAAAATATTTATTTCTTTTTGAAAGTTATAAATTGATTCATTGTCATTTTTTTTATTATGAAAAATCATGAAATTCTTTTCATAGCCACCAAAGTTATATCATCATATTGAGGAGCAGTTGATGAGAAATTTTTTAAATCATCATAAATTTTTGATAACATTTCTTTTGTGCTACAATTCTGATGTTTCATAAATGATTCAATTAATCTCTCTTCTTCATAGGCTTCCAATTTTGAATTTGTTGCCTCTGTTACACCATCTGTATAAAGTAAAAGCGTGTCACCAACATGAATATCAATCTCTCCGGGAGAATCTGGAATATCAGGAGAAATACCCAATACCATTCCCCCGGTTGGAATATCCTCCACTATGCCTGTTTTACTTCTATATACTAGAATATTTCCATGTCCTGCGCCCGAAAAAATAACTTTATTTGATATTCTGTCCAACTTCAACAGAGTGAGAGACATAAATCTGAGTATCACTGAATTTTTATAATTAAAATATAAGTATGCATTCAAATCGTTTAAAATTTCAGAAAGAGAAATCTTCATTTTT
>CANGZW010000036.1 GCA_947458405.1 Leptospiraceae bacterium | reverse complement strand
TGGGAGCTACCATCTGCCCTGCTAACATTAAAATTGTCTCTTCGTAGAAGATTCTGGCACTTTCCTCATCACTAAAATAGCCATGTTTAAATCCCCAATAGGTCCAACATCCACTCAATCTATGAAATACCTGTCTAGAGTCATTTTCTCCTGAATATCTATCTTCCTGGAGAAGATTCGCTAGCTTTTCTTCATCAGGAATTGATCTCTGTAGCCATTCAGGAATTCCCGCTTCTTCTACCTTTTTAAGATACTTCGGAATCCCTTTTCTTCTGAAATATTTTTGGGCTAGAATATCAGTGGCAACCTGTGACCATCCATTGGGGATAATTATATCGGAGGCTTCAAAAACTTTAGACCCGTCAGTGTTAGATATTTTTGAATTTCGTTTTTCAAATTGAATCCCGGGATAGAGCTCACCATCCTGTCTTGTAAAATAACGATTAATTTTCATACTATTTTCCTTGCCCCCTGATAATTACTTTATTATGTCTCTTCGCCAATCTATCTATATTAAATTTTTTCGCTATAAAAATATTTTCATAGAGTGATTTTTTAAAAACCTTTTTAAAATTTAATCCCATACTTTCAATTCCAATTCTATAGAATGGGTCGGACAAAATTAAAAAAAATAGAAGAATTTTATAGATTTACTGTTGACTGGGATAGCCCTATTAAAATAATGGAATCGAGCAAATTCCCCTTTAGCTCAGTCGGTAGAGCAAATGACTGTTAATCATTGGGTCGCTGGTTCGAGCCCAGCAGGGGGAGAGCTCTTCTTTCTACCTTCCTAAATATTATTTACAAAATCAACGTTGTTAACTAAACAGTTATTTAATGGATTTGATTCAAAAATCAAAACAAAACAGACTTAGCTATAAATTTTTAGTCTTATTTTTCTTATTTTTTCACATAAATCTATTTTCTGAGGGATTGCGATTAACTTTGGAAGATGCAGTTAAAAATGTATTAGAAAACAACTTAACTGTAAAAAATGCAAAAATGGAAATAGCTAAAAGTGATTCAGCAACCATTAAAAATTCTTCAAAGTTTGTATGGAAAGCCTTTGGAGATATATCTGTATTCCAAAATGTTCTCCCAATTAACAACTCTACATTGATTGCCGGTAACCGAACCAGTCAGGATAAGATTGCTGCAGGTTTTGAAAAACAATATGAATCGGGAACCTATGTAAATCTAGAGGCATCATCGACTCGATTTGACTCCAATGCTTTTGAAGGAACAATAGGCACTCTATTTCCCGCATTTTCAAAATTAGCGATACAGCCCCTTTATACAGGAGCTTTTACGGTAAAGATAACCCAGGAATTATATAAATATTCTTTTGGAAAAGTTGAGAAAAACACTGAAAAAATACTTCGTACAAAAGCTGTTATAGAAAGAGATCAACTTGTCTTTTTACTTTCCAATTTAGTCACAAAAACACTTATCGATTATTGGGCTCTCTCCATTCAGGAATCTTCGGTTCAAACCATTCAAAAATTGGTCAACAATGGAAAATTCATACAAAATGTTACCATTAGAAAGAGGGGACTCGGGCTTGCAGAGCAATTTGAGGTTAATTTATGGAATTCGGTTGTAGCTAATTTAGAATCACAACTCGAAAAAGCAAAAACGGATAGGGACATTGCCAAAAGAGAGTTAAAACGAATCTTAAGTTTAGATTCTAAAATAGAGGTTACTGGTATTACAGATCTCAATGAAAAATTACCCACAGATTTAAACTTTGCTGTCGATTTAGAAAATGCTTTAAAAAAGCGAGTTGATCTAAAAAATTTAGCGCGATCTATCGAAAATACAAAATTACTTAAAGATAATGCTGAAGAGGAAGACAGTCCATCCATTAAGTTTACAGCTACCTACAGTACAAAAGCCCAAACGCTTTATTCACCCCAGGAAAATTTTATTTTAAACAATCAATATGGAATTTCAACTTTTAAATATCCCGAAGCAAGGGGTGAATTAGCAGTGTCGTACCCTCTCTGGGATGAAGGAATTAAAGAGGGAATTCGAGAATCAAGGGTAAATTTAGCACAGTTGATACAAAGAGAAGCTGATTTAAAAAAAGAGATTGAAACGGATCTTCAAAATAGATTGGATGCTATCTACACAAGTCATTCCAATCTTGAAATATCTAAAATAAATCTCGAAGAAACCACAAAATATTATAAGGGTATCACAGAGAAGTTCTCACAAGGGAGATATACTGCTCAAAACTTAAAAACTGCTTTAGACAGTTTAGCTCAAGCGGAATTAGGTGTAATACAAAATAGAGTTAATTTTAATATCAATTTAATCAGGTATGAATTAACTAAAAACACTCTTTTCGAAAAATATGGAATAGATTCTGAGGCAATAGTAAATGAAATTGTAACGAGAAGTAATGAAACCATCCTTGGAAAATGAAACTCTTTCAAAAATTCTAAAAGCGGCGAAAAATGTTTTCTCGAAGGAAGGGTTTGATGGTGCTAGGGTTGATGAGATAGCCAAACAGGCTAATGTAAATAAAGCGATGATTTATTATCATTTTAAGAGTAAAGAAGATTTATATGATTCGGTTGTTGATTCTATTTTTTCCAAGGATAGCCTAGAAATTATAAATAGTTCTGAAGAAAAAGATCCATTCTTAAAACTAGAAAAACTGATAAGATTATTTTTTGATAATATGGAAACCAATAAAGCGGAACGTTGTTCAATTATTGCAAGAGAATTGGTTTCTAGGAGTGATATATTTATTAAAATGAGAGATAAATATTGGATACCTGATTTTCACTTAATTAATGATTTATTGAATAAAGGCAAAGAAGATGGATTTTTTAATTTTGAATCTCCCTCGGAGTTAATTACATTCACAATTCAATCACATATAATTTTTTATAAAATAAATGAAGTAACTTATTATGAATCAGATATTTTTGAACTTCTATACCCCGACAATAATCAGGAGAGAATGATTGGGTATATCCTCTCCATCTTAAAAAAATTGCTATATAAAGATTAACTTAAATCTATTGCCGAAAAATGATTTGCTATATGCATAGCATGAACCTTTCCATAGTCTAATTTTGAAACTTCTCCATAAACAAAATGAGGAGCTAAATTAGATGTATGTTTGTTAAAAGTTTCTATTGAAGATAATAATCTTTTGATTCCCAAATTAAAGTCATTAGAAGGTGAGGGGAGTATTTCTGCCCCCGGTATCGGATCAATTAAATTATGACTCATATATCCTTGAGAAAGAAACTTATGTAATACAATTTTTCCAATTGTTTTTTGTATAAGTATGTTTTTATTTTTAGGATATCCAGTAATGGAATATTCAATACTTTGGGCACAATGGTGTAGTACCTGATTTATATCCCATTCTCCTGATATTTTAGGATTTTCCATTTTAGATATTTTTTCAATAAAACTTAAAACATCGTTTAGTGAATTAAATATTAGATTTCTTTTCATAGAATTTGATTCTTCCTCTTTACAATTTTCTAAATTTAACACAGAATATGATAGTATTACGCTTGTGCTAAAGTTTATAAATACTTTACGGGAAATATTATTATTTAAACAATTTTTCATTATAAATTATACTCCTGTTGAACCAAATCCACCTGATCCCCTTTCTGTATTTAATAGGCTATTTACAATTTCCCAGTTGATGGAAATATTTTGTCTTAGTATAATTTGAGCTATTCTCATTTTATGTTCAATCATAAAAACTGTTTTACCAAAATTTACCATACAAACCATTATTTCCCCTCTGTAATCGGAATCTATAGTACCGGGACTATTGGGAATAAAAAGCAAATTTTTAGTAGATAATCCCGATCGGGGTCGAATCTCTATATCATAAGAAGATGGAATCTCAATTTTAATTCCAGTTGGTATAAAAATGGGTGTAATGGGAGGTATTTCCAATCCGTTTGGACAATAAGAATAGAGATCATATCCTGCAGATCCATTTGTTTGTCGTTCCGGGATTGTTACATCCTCATGTATTTTTAAAATTTTTATAGATACATTGTTCATTCATGATAATTAAATTAATCATTATTATTATTTTCAAGAATTAATTTTTCAAAAAATAAATTACATTTTTTATTATCCTTTCCTTCCAAGCAGAATTTTAATTCTTCTTTGGTATCGTTTTCATTTAAATTAATTATTTTCACTTTCAAACCGCTATCATAATTAGGAAAAAATCCAAATGGATAAAAGAAAATATAATAAATGTTTAAAAAACTATCTAGTAAATTTAATTTTTTTCTTTGAGTTGGTATGGGGCTAAGATAATAAATTTTATCATTTTCAATATAAAATAAAATAATTATTGTTTTATAAATGGGATCTTTATCTTCCAAATTAAAGTTAATTTTACCCTCAAATGAATTAAATTTTGAATAGTTAAATTTTAATTCTAATCTCTGTAGTCCCAATTTCAAATTAAAACATGTTACTTGGGATTTTTCATTAAGATTGCTTAAAATAAATTTAGTATAATCTTTTTTATTTAATAAAAATTTTAAATTAATATCGTTTAAAATTCCTAATTCATTTTTGATTTCATCTTTAATATAAAAGTAAAAATTACAATTATTAGTTGATTCTAATGTTAAAGTATGAGTTGTTTTACAATTAAAAAATAAAACTGTAATACAATATAATAATGGAAATGTAATTTTAAAAAAATTCACTCACTTCTATTTATAATTCTATCGAGAACTATTCCGCAGGATACGGTTACATTTAATGATGAAATTTGACCATGCATGGGAATTCTTAACTTAAAATCTGAATTATCATTTAGTAATTTTTTTACTCCTTTTTCTTCATTTCCTAAAACTATGGCTAATTCATTAGATGATGGAAGTCCCGACCAATCCTCTGAGCCTGAATCTGAAGTAGTAACTACCCAATATCCAATATCTTTTAATTTTTCTAAAATATGATTAAGATTTGTAACACGATATATGTTTAAATAATGTATTGCACCCGAGCTAATTCTTTCTACAGTTTCATTAATGGGAGCCATATCTCTTTCCGGAACAAGGATATGATTGACACCAAAACATTCTGCCGTCCGTAAAATTCCTCCGAGATTTCCTGTATCCATTATTCTATCCAAAACTAAAATAGTTTCTTTATGTTCGGAAACATTTGTAAATAAGTCATCTGCATTTTTATAGTTAGATGATTCTTTTCTTCCTTGATTTAAAAGTACTACACCTTGGTGATTTTTTCCAGGTAGTAGGGTATCTAAATCTCCATTTGAAATATAAGTTATTTTTATAAAAGAGGGAATATATTGAATGATTTCGGATTGAATATCTTTAGAAGGATTTTTTTTTATTAAAATTTCTCTTACTCCCCATTTATCAGGTGAAATATTATTACTAATATTTTTTTTTATAAATTCGCCAACATTTCTTCTTCCGAAGAGAAATATACTATTATTTATTTTCTTTTCCATTTCACTCCAGATTTAGTATCTTCTAATATTATACCTATTTCTAATAACGTATCACGTATCTCATCAGAAGTTTTAAAATCTTTATTTTTCTTTGCTTCTATCCTTTTTTCTATGAGAGATTCTATTTCAGCTTCATTGATTAAATTTAATTTTTCAACTCTAAAAATGGAAAAAAGTGAATTGATAGAATTAAAATATTTTAATGTATCTATTCCGTCTTCTTCGCTTAATTGATTATTATCTAATTTTACATTAATTTCTTTTATAAATTCAAATATTGTTCCCAATGCTTTGGGTGTATTTAAATCATCTGCAAGTGAGTTCAAGAAGTCTTCATACTTTGATAATGAATATCCAACTGGAATCCCTGAAAAATCTTCAATCTCTTTAGTTTCAATAATTCTATCTATTGTATTTTGAATTCTTTGAATAGACTTAGAAGCCTCTTCTAATCTTGCAATTGAAAAGTTTAATTTTGTTCTATAGTGAAATGATAATAGTAGATATCTAATAGATTTGGGATCAATTCCTTTTGTTAACAAATCCCGTAATGTATAAAAATTCCCCGCGCTCTTGGACATTTTTTGTCCATCTACCAAAAGATGCTCACAATGAAGCCATGTATTTACAAATTCTTCATTCGGATAGGCTCCTTTTGATTGAGCAATTTCATTTTCATGATGGGGGAATAATAAATCTATACCCCCTGTGTGTATGTCAATTCCGCTGTTGTATATTTTTCGTATCATAGCAGAACATTCTAAATGCCAACCCGGTCGTCCTTCTCCGAAAATTGAACTCCAGCTTTTTTCGCCCTTTAATTTAGGTGCCTTCCAGAGTACAAAATCCCGTAAATCATCTTTAGTATATTCATCAGTGTCGTACCTAGCACCGGAAATCATACCGGAAGTATCTAATTTACTCAGTTTTCCATATTCTTTAAACTTTCCAATTGAGTAGTATATACTCCCTTCTTTCTCATAAATGAACTCATTTTTTTTTAAGTTTTCAATGATGTGAATCATTTCCTGTATTGAATCTGTAGCACGTGGATAGTGTTCTACTTTTTCGATACTCAATGTGTCTAAATCTTCCTGAAATGCTTTAATCCAGGGTTGAGTAAATTCTTCAATTGTAACACCATTTTGAATGGATTGATTGATAATTTTATCATCTATATCTGTGATATTCATTGTTTGGTTTAATTGATATCCCAGTAGCTTTAACGATCTTCTCAGTATATCTACAAAAATATAGGATCTAAAATTTCCTATATGATTAAAATTATAAACAGTGGGACCACAGGAATAAATTTTTACTTCTAGGGGATCTTTTGGTTTGAATAATTCTTTTTCACCCTTCTGTGAATTATAAAAATAAATTGGTTTTGTCATAAAGATTAAAGACCGGCTTTAAATGAATCCACTGTTTGTTTTAGTAAGACAGAAATTGTCATTGGACCGACACCACCGGGTACGGGTGTGTGGTAACTTGATCGAAGAGAGGCAACACTCAACTCAATATCTCCCACATTTCCTGCATTGTATCCTGCATCAATTACTACCGCTCCTTTTTTAATCCATTCCCCTTTGATGAGTTCCGGTTTTCCAACAGCCCCTACAATAATATCTGCAGAGTGAACCAGGTCGGGGAGATTTTTAGTTTGGGAGTGACAAATTGTAACCGTTGCATTTTTATCTAGGAGTAACATCGCCATGGGCTTTCCTAGTATGGCAGAGCGACCCACAACAACTGCATTTTTCCCGGAAAGGGGAATATTATATTCTTCCATTAATAGCATGATTCCATAGGGAGTGCAGGGATAAAAAGTTTTTTCACCCATAGAAAGTTTTCCAAAAGAGAGGGTAGTTACACCATCCACATCTTTTTCAGGAAGAATTCTATCAAATGCCAATCTTTCATCAATTGCCTTCGGACTTGGGTGTTGGAGTAAAATTCCATTCACGGATTTGTCGTTATTGAGGGAGTCAATGACTGAAAGTAATTCTTCAGTTGTGGTATTTTCAGGTAATTCAATCTTTTTCGAGGTCATTCCAATTGATTCACATGATTTTACCTTCATATTGACATACGTTTGAGAGGATGAGTTACTTCCAACTAAAATTGTAGCCAGAGTTGGTTGTTTGCCCGATTTTGATTTTAGGGAAGTAATTTCTTCTTTAAGGGATGATTTTATTTTCTCGGAAAGTTTTTTTCCATCTAATATGATTGATGACATAGAGACAGACTTTCCCCGATTTCAATATAGTCAATTTTATTTAAAAGGATTCTATGGAACTGCCAGCACCAAAATCAGAGAAAGATAGGGTTTTAATTGTAGAAGGGGGTGGAATGCGAGGTGCATTTGCCTCAGGAGTAGTTGCGGCGATGTGTGAAATTTTTCCATCCCAAAAATTTGATCTAACGGTCGGAGTCTCAGCTGGATCCTGTCCATTAGCGTTCTATGTCACAGATTCTCCCGTAAGAGGGGAATCCTTTCAGAAAATTTTAGATATTTGGAAGTATGATCTTATTGGAAACAAATTCATTTCTTTTAGAAATTTCTTTTTTGGAAAAAAAATAATGAATCAATCCTATCTAATTGATTATTTAATGAAAGATAAATACCCCATAATTAAGGAAAGATTATCGTTAGCAGAAACTACTCCTCTATATATTGTTGTTTCAGATTTTAAAGACATGGTTCCAAGATACATTCAGGCAACTTCTGAAAATATCCATTCTTTATTAAAAGCAGCAACTTCCTTACCTATTGTTACCAAAGGAAAATATGAATTAAATAAAATGTACTACGGAGATGGGGGAGCTTTAGATCCAATTCCCCTAGAAAAAATTATTAATTTGGGATATAAAGATATTACCCTTGTTTTAAATCATCCCGTAGATTTTTTTAGTAAACCCATAGGAAAACTTATTTCAAGAATTGCTTATCCTTTTCAAAAAGAATTTAGAAGAAAGGTGAGAATTGTACATCATAGAGCATATAATACAGCAAAACAAATAATTTTAAATCCTCCCAAAGGAATAAATCTTACCATTATTGAGCCTTACACCAAAAATATATTAGGTATTACAAGTACAAAAAAAAATAAAATTCATAATATGATAAATAAAGGATGGAAAGAAGGATTGAGACACTTTAGTTACAGGGATAATGATTGAAATTACTTCTCCTTTTGATCCAAGGGTTTCTGATTATAGTTTATTAAAATCTAAAGAAGAAAATCCAAAAATTTTTATTGCTGATCATGAAAAAAGTGTAATTAGACTTCTAAATTCAAATTTAGAAGTCAAAAGTATATATTCTACATCAAAATATATAAATAAACATAGTGAGTTGATTTATAAAAAATTAGAAAGTAATAAAATTTATCATTCGGATATAAATGTATTTGAAAAAACAATAGGATTTAGTGTTCATCAAGGAATGATGGCTGTAGGATTTACTCCTCTTATGAATAATTACACAATTTTGAATTCTCCGATAGTTTTATGCAATTCACTAGTAGATTCACAAAATTTAGGTTCAATAATAAGGACATGTGGGGCTTTTGGTATTACATCCATAATTATTGATGAAAAATGCGTATCACCATATTTAAGAAGATCAATAAGAGTTTCTATGGGAAATCTTTTTTTTATGAATTTTTTACGCTCTATTCATATTTTACCTGATTTAAAGAAATATAAAGATCTTGGATTTAAAATATTAGGTTTATCCTTACCCTCAAACAATCATGAAAATCAAAATAAATTTTGTAAAATTGGAGAATTTGAATTCCCAGAGAAGTATATATTGATACTAGGAAATGAATCTAAGGGTATAGATGAAGAAGTAAAAAAAGAATGTGATCATTTTATTTATATTCCGATGTATTCTGGAGTTGATTCTTTAAATGTATCTCATTCACTAGCAGTAGCATTATCATTCTGGAAAAAAGGATTATAATTACCTAATTTCATAATCAAGGGAAAGAATTTTTTCATTTTCAATATATACTGAAGCCTGCCATTTACCAAATAAATTACTCGTATTAAAAGATGAACTATCAAAAAAAGTATATAGATAGGTGTAATTTAAATTTGATTTTATATTTACATCTTTTTTTATATAATCTCCATCCAATTTTTCATATCGAACCTTGTAAGTATTTGTATTTTTACTTATAATAGGAATATAAACTAAAATTTTATCCTTTACACTAAAAATTCCATCTGATACTTTACATTCCGAGTTTGTAATTTCATCGCATAATTTTGTATTTTTAATGTCTATAGAAACTTCTTTTTCTGGTAGCTCCAATTCATCATGATGAAAGTAAATATTGCCCTCTTTTAATATTTCCCCGTTTTTATTATAAAAATGTTTAAATTTAACAGGAATTGTTCTATAACTAATTCCATCTTTAGGGACAAATACATTAAAATGCAGATGAGGAGCTGAGGAATATCCTGAATTTCCCGATAATCCCAAGAAATCTCCTGTGTTCACTGTATCACCTACTTTCAAACTAATACTTCCCTTACTCAAATGTGCATAATTTCCTATAGTTCCATCATCATGTAAAACAAAAATATAATTAGCTTTGTCTAGATATTCTTTTTCAAACTTTCCTTCATCAAATCCATCAACAATTTCAGCTATTACTCCCTTTCTGGCAGAGTAAATAGGAGTTTTTAAGGGCATTGTCCAATCAATTGAGTTAGAAAGATCACCTTTGTGACTTACTTTACCATCATAGCCCTGTGTTACTCTAAAATGTAAGTCCGGGGAGAATGGAAGATGATAGACGAAATTATTTTTTGCTTCTCTATTTCCTATTCTAAAACTATATGTATAGGCAAACTCATAAGACTCTAAATTATTATTTTTTATAGTAAAAGTAAGAGGATAAAATTTCTCATTTCCTTTTAAGAGAAAAGTGAAGGGTAATTTCTTATCTGTAATTAAATTTTTTAATTTTAAATCTAGGGATACCGTGTATTGTAAGGAAGTGTATTGCGGCCCTAAATAAAAGTAAAGTTCAGGGGGGAAATTGCTAGCTGACTTATGACCACTGCAAATTTTATTTTCATAGCAAGAATCACTAACAATTTGATTGAAAAACAGAAAAAAACAGAATAAAAAAGCAATAGAGAGTATTTTCACAATAAAAGATTGTTGTATTTTTAAAAATTTGTAAATTAGTTTTTTTCTTTCTTTAAATAAACCTACCCATTTGAAGAAAAAAATCTAGATTATTTAAAAACACCAGGACTTAAATTGACTAAATTTAGGGTTTAAAATATTAGTAATTTATTCTATTTTTATTTTATGAATTCCGAGAACCAAGAACTTAACTTTATTGATACTGAAAATTGGTATGCGGTATATACGAAGCCAAGATCTGAAAAAAAGCTAGAGGCTCTATTAAAGAAATTCTCTGTTGAAGTATACCTTCCCCTCTTAAAATTAAAAAAAAAGTGGTCTGACAGAACCAAAATAATTAGTATACCTCTTTTTACTTCCTATATATTCGTTAGAATTATATATAGAGACTCCTATTTAAAAGTTTTAAATTTACCTCACGCAGTTGGTTTTGTAAAATCCTATGGAAATCCGGCAGTAATACCTGACTCTGAGATTGAACTAATTAAATCATTAGTGGATGAATTTCCTGATAAAATAAAAGTTCTTGAAAGTGAGATGCTTCAAAAAGGAAATGAGGTTACTATAAAAACAGGTCCTTTTGCAGGTAGAAAAGCTATTGTTGATAGAGTTAAAAATGAAACATACGTACTACTTGAAATTAAAACAATCCAAAAAATTCTTAAGATTGAAATCAATAAAGAAAATTTGGATCTAGAAATAAAATTATGAAAAATATTGCAGTATCATCTCCTTCCTTCTCCAAAAATAAAATATTAGTAGAGGAACTCATTAAATCTTTTCCAGACTCCATAGTTAAAATTAATAAAGGCGGAGAGCATTTAAAAGGAGATTCCTTAGTCGATTTCTTAAAGGATTCCGAAGGAATAATTATAGGTACTGAGAGATTTAATAATGATATAATCAAAAATTTACCTAATTTAAAAATAGTATCTAAATATGGAGTTGGAGTTGATAATGTAGATATTCAATTTTTAAAAGAAAGAAACATTTCTTTTCGATGGAAGGGTGGAGTCAATAGAAGGTCTGTTTCTGAAATGACTCTGGGTTTTATGCTTTCTCTCGCAAGAAATCTTTTTTATACAAATTCACTTTTAAAGTCAGGGGAATGGCTAAAAAATGGAGGCTATCAGCTCTCCGGTAAAAAAATTGGTATAATTGGATGTGGTTATATTGGGGAAGATTTAATAAGATTACTCCAACCTTTTCATTGCGAAATACAAATTTATGATATTTTAGATAAATCTTATTTGGAATCCTGTTATGGTGTAAGACAGGTAGAGTTAGATATTTTAATTACCGAATCAGATATTATATCCATTCATACTCCACTGACTAATTTAACTAAAAATCTTGTGAATAATACCTTTTTATCTAAAATGAAAAAAAATTCCTATTTAATTAACACCGCTCGTGGAGGGATTGTAGTTGAAAACGATCTAAAAAACTATCTACAAAAATTTCTAAATGATGATTTATCCTATACACTTTGTGGATCTGCCTTAGATGTTTTTAGTATGGAACCAAATGAAGATAGTGAACTTTTAAACCTAAAAAATCTATACTGTACTCCGCACATTGGGGGAAATGCATTTGAAGCAGTATTATCGATGGGAAGATCAGCAATTCTTGGATTGTCTGATAATTCTATGGAATATGTCTTATAAATCATTTTGGTAAAGATTTTTTATATAAAATACTTAGAAATAAAATTTACAAAAATCATAACTTTATTATATATTGTGAATAATTAAAATGAGTTCCACAGATCCAAATATCCAAAAAGCTATCGATGAATTTAAAGATAACTGTATGTTATGGTTTAAAAATGACCTAATTTCAACAGTTTATTTTCCCACAGATGAAGAGTTAGAAAAGTCTTATTTTTATTTTTTAGTAATCTTAAATTCAACTGAAAATTTAAGTGTAGAATTTTGGATTCAATATCATCAGCATATAGAGTCTAAATGGGACTCCTATTGGAAACAGTTTTTTGACCTAGAAATTATTCCTAAACTATCCTTAAATTTTAGATCCCAAAAGAGTATTGAAGAGAAGTTATTACTTATAAATTCTCCAGATGATCCTTATCAAATTTTATATGATAAAAATAATTTTTTCCAAACATTTAGGGATTCGGTAGTGAAAGAAGATAAAATTGGAAATATTTATACAAATGGTGATACCATCTGGATCTAAAAAAAATCTGAATTTGCTTTAATTTTCGCTTCTCTGATAATACCATCCATGGACTCTTCCGTATGTTCAACATACTCTGAAAGATGGACAATTCTTCCATTTGATTTATTTCTTTCCCTAAAAATTCTTCCCCAAACCAATCTTGTTTCATTATTCCAATCAATATAAATTGATAAAGATTCGGACTTTGTGAAAAGTCTGGGATATCTATCTCTTAAATTTATAAAATCTTCTTGGGTTTGAATTCCATCCGGACTTAACCCCATTTTTAACATCTCTTTAATATCCAAAGTAGTTACCCAAGATTCAAAAATAGACATTAAACCCTCCAATCCCATTTTTCTTTTGGCTTTAAAGGCATTATAATACAATTCAAATCTATCTTGGGAATCTCCCCATTCATAGAGTGATTGATTTAAAAATAGATCAATAGGAGTAAAATCTCCCATTGAATTTTCACGAATCCCAAAAATCATTGGGTTAATTTCGTTATCTTCTAAAATTATTTTTTCAGTTTTGTTCCAGAAAGTGTTAATTAGTTCATCTATTTTATGTGACATTGGATTTTAACTTTTCTAAAAGATAAGTATTTTTTCTATTCTACAAATTAAAGGATACGAATAAAAAGAAAACAAGATTTTAGACTAAAAGTAGTATTTTTAAAAAATTTAGAAGAATGAATTAAAAAACCAATTGTTTTTCTGTTTTTAAAATTTAATCTAATTATATTTTATATAAGAATAGGATAATATAAAAGGAATTAATAATAAATGAGATTTTTAATTAACAAAATTATTATTCATATCTTCTTTTTATCGGTGTTCTTTCTGAATTTTTCAATAATTTCAGGGGACATAGAGGAGGCTGTTAAATTACGTTACCAGGGTAAATTTGAAGAGGCAATAAAAAAAATCAAATCTTCTAAATTTTTAGGTGATACAGAATCTGAAATATTGCTTGCAAAATTATATTTAGATACAGGACTTTATTCTGACGCTAACCAACTTTATGACAGACTCTGCAAGGCAATAAATTCCTATGAATGCTATAATGAATATGGAATTTCATTGATGTCTAATATGAATTTTAATTTAGCAATTGAAAATTTTGAAAAAGCTATCTCTATCAATCCTCAGTTTGCAACAGCATATTCCAATATGGCTATGTGTTACACTATGTCAAAAGATTTTAATAATGCAGAAAAGTCACATCTGAAGGCTTTAGAAATTTCTCCCAATAATCCAATAATACGAATAAATTATGGAGTATATTTAGTTAAAATAAAAAAGTATCAAAGGGCAAAAGATATACTGTACCCCGTAATTACAGAAAATGAAGCCATGTATTTTGCTGAATTGTTTATAGGGGTTGCCCATTACTTCAAAGAAGAGTACAATTCAGCACTCATTCATTTTAATAGGGGCATTAATATAAATCCAGAATACTCTGATTTATATTATCATCGAGCACTATTATATTATAAAAAAGGGGATTATCAAAATTCAATTCGAGATTTACAAATGGTTGAAAAATTAACTCCAAATTCAACAAAGGTAATTGAACTTCGTAAGCTAATTAAGATGAGTGGCAGACTTTGAAAACTATTTTACTAATCATTTATATATTATTTAATAATATAATATTACCTCAAAGTAAATTCAACAATAAATTAACTGAATATGGTGTAATGAATTATCCGGATCGGAAATCGAAGTATTTACAGGCTGAGCCAAAAAAAGAAAAAATGGACGGCCAAAAGCTTTCAAAATTATTAAGTACTCATACCATTATAAAAACAACTCAACAGATAGAATTAACTAAGAGAAATGTAATAATTGGAAAAAGGGGAACTCGTATTACGATAGCTCCGGGGACATTTCAATATTCAGACTATCTTACGGCAAAAGGTGCAGCAACAGTACATTTATATGAGGTAATTGATGATTTTGACTATATGATTTCTGGTGTTTATCATATATATAAAGATTCAAAAAATTTATCTTTTATGGAGCTTGGAGGAATGTTACGGTTTGAGATTTTCCAGGGTAATACCAGATTAAAAATGTCTGGAGAATATCCAATTCTTGTCGATTTTCCTCTACTGTATCCAGATAAAAAATTTAATCTATATTATATTAATTTAGAAGGGGTATGGATCAAAAAATATGATTATGGTTCCTATGATTTATACCCTGTTGTTGAATCAGAAGAAGAGGGAAAAAAAGTTATAGGTGTAAGACAATTTAAAATGAATTCTCAAGGGTGGTGGGGTTTTGGAATACCATACAAAGATATGGTTGTTTTTAAAGGAAAATACCAGTGTGATGGCAAGTCTAATTTTTCAGCCCATGTTTTTTTAATCGGAGAAAATTTTCTGGGCTATATAGGTAAATGGGTATCGGGAGGAGAATACAGTATATCTGCATTTCCGGGGAGAAAAATTCGAATATTTATTGCTGATGAAAATGGGAATATTGGAATCTCTCCAACTATAGAATCATCCACTAGAATTGCTTTAGATGGATTTCCAGAGACAATCGACAATGTTTTCGAGGAAGTAGAAAAAATTAATTTAACTAAACCCCCAGACGAGGTCATAAATGATAGAATTCTTCTCCAACAATTCCTACAGATTCAACCGGTGGAGTATTCTATCGTTTATCCAACAAAATGATTTTCTCTTGAATTTTTACTTATCCAATAGAATTATATGTATTTTTTTTAAAAAAATCTAAATATTTTAATTATAGCTATCTCAAAACGAAAGAAATTGCTTTTCTTTACCGATACATTTATTAAATCGTAACTATCAGTATAATTTAGGAGAAAATTATGTCTTTAAGAGTGGTTGCCGCCTGTCTTCTTATTTCAGCGAGTGTCTTCGGGCAAGACAAGCCCGCAGGGGACAACGGTCGTACAAACTATTTACCCGGTACAATTATAGTAGCTAACAAAAAATCCTTAGATACAGTAAAAAAGTCTATTGCAGAAAAAACAGCAGAACTAGAGAGACTATTTGAGAGATTAAATGGTGTTCCTATTCAATTAAAATTAAACGAAGTTCATCGTGGAAAAGATAAAATTGTAATTCTAAATGATAATCGTGGTGATATTCAAGATGGTAACCAAGTTAATACAAGTTTAAACTACACTGAGTATGAATTTGCATCTGGAAAAATAAAAAATATAAAGCACGTTTATGAGAGTGAAAATTATTACAATAGAATCATGACGAATTATAAAACCTTAAATATAGTTCCCGGTCAGGAAGACAATGCAATAGTTGAAGTCAGAACCATTGATAAAGAAACAAAATCAGAATTTAAAGATTTTAGTGGGGAAACAAGATTTTATACTTTAAAACTAGTCGAAAATCAGTTAAGAAATGCAATTTCTAAAGTTGATACAATTTTAAGAAGAAATGCACTCGAGCTAGATAGGAAAACTACAAACAGCTTAGGTGGAATTTAATCCCTAATTTAAGTAGCCCTTATTATTAGGGCTACTTATTATCTTACTCAAACTTCATTTATAACCCTTTTCTTTTTTTAATCACTCATCTTACATTTACAAATATTTTATTAAATTTACTTGCATTGACCGATGTTTTATTTAATTCCTGTAAAGAAGTTCAAATTATGCTTATAAAAATTCCCGTCCTATTCCTATCCATTCTGATTCCATTTTTATGTAACATATCCATATGCTCTCAAGATCTAAAACCGGAAGTTAAAGATAAAATAAAAAAGATCGCCAGAGAAATAGTTCAAAAAATGAGTGATGAGGAAAAAGCAGGGCAGGTTATACATATAGCATTACCCGGTAAGGATATTGATGAAGTTTCTATATCAGAAATAAAAAAAATAAAACCTGGTGGTGTAATTCTATTTGGAACGAATTTAGGGAACACAGAAGAAATTCGAAATTTCACAGAATCACTACAAGAAGAAGCTAAGAAGAATAAACTTCTACCCCTCTTTATTTCAACAGACCAGGAGGGTGGAAGAGTTATACGGGTCAAAAAAGGTGTTACAGATTTTCCGGGAGCTATGGCTATCGGGCAAACCAACAATGAACAATATGGTTTCGATGTAGGATTTATAACGTCTTACCAACTAAATAAATTAGGAATAAATGTACTACTGGCACCTTCTTTAGATATAAATAATAATCCCGAAAATCCTGTTATAAACACTAGATCATTTGGCTCGGATCTTGATACAGTTGTAAAAATTGCAACTGCTTACGAAAGGGGTGCAAGGGAAGGGGGAGCTTTACCTGTCATAAAGCATTTTCCTGGTCATGGTGATACAAATATTGATAGTCATTTGGGTCTTCCCATTATAGAGAAGGATTTGGAACAAATAACAAATTTTGAACTAGTTCCATTTAAAAAATCAATTGAAGATGGGGCAAGGGCGGTGATGAGTGCACATATCGTGTACCCCAAAATTGATCCAAAATATCCAGCTACACTTTCAAAGGAGATTTTAACGGGAATCCTTAGGGAAAAACTTAAGTTTGATGGTATAATCTTTACCGATGCTATGGAAATGGATGCCATTTCCAAAAATTATAAAAAAGAAAAACGTGGAATTTTAGCACTTCTGGCAGGTGCGGATATTGTACTTTTGACAAGTTGGGGAAAAACAACTACAGAGTACTACGAAATGATTTTGGAAGGGATTAAAAAGAAAGAATTTATAGTTGGGGAAAGGGATATAATTGAAGAGGCATTGATAAGACAGATTTCACTTAAAATTGAATTTGGTTTACTCAATTTTTCGGCTTCAAATGTTACCATAACCGATGCCGATATACTAGAATTTCTTGAATTGAGAACATCTAAAATAAAAGAAAAAATGAATTTCTTTAAGAAACAAAACATCAAAGACTACAATTTAAAAATATCTATGGATTCTATTCGTACCCTCCAGGGTGTAATTTCACCTATCTCAGCAGAATCAGCCCTCACCTATCAGTTTTATTTAAGTAGAAAGTATTTTCAAGAAGAAGTTAAATTAGAAGGACTGAACCTAATTTCAGAAAAGAGGTTTCTAAAATTAGTAAAAAGTAATATACATTCAAAAATAGTTGTTGAATCAAACAATCAAGTAGATTTAGATAAGTTATCGAAACTAATGAAACAATCCCCAGATTCAGAATTCATTATATTACACACTGGATCACCTTATCTAAGTTTTCCAAACCATCCTAAATTAAATGTAATACTATCATTTTCCCCAACTAAGACTTCACAAACAGCATTAATCAGAAGAGTATTTCAATCATCCCCCGACGAAAAGGTATTTCCATGCAACTTGAATCTGAAAATCAAAAAATAAAAATAGTATCTCCCGCAATCCTTTCTCCCTTAAGTAGAAGATCCGACAAAGCAGGATTGTATATTCACTTTCCCTACTGTGTAAGTAAATGTGGGTATTGTGATTTTTATTCAGAAGGAGTGGGAAAGAATGGAGCGATTGCTCAGAATGATCTTTTTAATATGTATAAGAAGGAACTCGCTCAAAGGATAGAAGATGAGCCCTCTATCTTAGATCTAGAATTTAGATCTATTTTTATCGGAGGAGGAACTCCTTCTATGATGGATTTGGAAGAATTTGAGTCTTTTTTAGAGTATTTAAGAACAACTCTCAAATTTCGCAGCGTTACTGAAATATCACTCGAAGCGAACCCAGAAGATATTAATACTCCCTTTCTTCATCAAATTCATGATCTTGGGGTCAATAGAATCAATGTTGGAATACAATCATTTAATGAAACTTTTCTCAAAGCAATAGATAGATATTTTGAACCAGCTAAATATTCAAAAATTATGCAAATACTTCACGATAGCCCGATTGAAAGATTTGGTATTGACTTAATCTATGGTATTCCAGGGCAAACTAGAGAGGACTTCATTAAAGATATAGAGCACTCCTTGGAGTATCCCTTAAAGCATTTGAGTTGTTATTCCTTAACCCAGGAGAAAGGTACGAAATATAGTCGTGATATCAGTGAAGGAAAAAAACAGCCTCCCAATGAAGAGCTCCAAGTGGAAATATTGAAAGATCTACCATCAATTTTAGCTCACTATGGCCTCAAGCAATATGAAGTTTCAAATTACGCTATTCCCGGTTTTGAATGCAGGCACAATTTAGGATATTGGGCTATGGATTACTACCTCGCCTTGGGACCGGGGGCACACGGATATATTCAGAAGGGTAGATACCAAAACCCAAGAAACATGTATCAATATTTGCGGGGACAATACTCAAATCACTATGAAAAACCAGATGCAAATACAGAGATACCCCTAAATATTTTCAGACTTTTTTATCCATTCAATATTTATAGTTATTTTGAAGGAAATTCTGAAATACTTGAAATCACAAAAAATTTAGTTTCTAGCTGGAGAGATAAAAAATTATGTGATTTTGATCCAAGTTCAGGTATTTTTCAGTGGAGATCCCAGGCAATTGTAAATTTGGATGGCTACATCACAGAGTTTGCTTCTGCCATAGATAAAAAATAGTCTAAGTAAATATGAAAATTGGAATTGTTAAAAACAACAAGGAAATATTCTATTTCTAAATTAGATCAAGTTGTAATAATTATGCTAGCTTTTGGATTATTTTACTGTCAAAAAAGAATATTCAAAAAAGAGGAAGTTTATCATTTAAACGAGTACTATAAAAATAAAACTTACTTTCTTAAGGATAACCTGACGATAAGTAATAAAGAAATACTTTCCAAGGGTACCTCTGTTAAAATTTGGATTGAATCTACACCAACAATCTTTAAATTAAAATGTTATCCAAGTAATATTGACAGAGAAATCGCTATTGGGAAAATGGTAACATATTTAGTAAATGATGATATCAGAGGGTCTGATTTTACTTTGGAATCTATTGAAGAATTGATAGATAACAAATTAACGTATTATGACCCAAAAGAAGTCACGAAAGCGAAAACAGGAAAAAAGTAGTTTAATATAAATAAATGAAGGATAAAAGAATTTAATTATGATAGTTCAATGGTGGATGTTCCTGTTTTTTATATTAGTATTATTTTTTTCATCAGTAGTATTTGCTAATCCTTTTGATTCTTTTGAAAATGAGTTAAAAGATTATATAGACTCTGAAAATAATCAAAACTCAGAATTAGACCCTGAAATTAGGGATTTATTTCAACCAGATAGTAAAGATGATGATGAATTTAATTTTAAAAAGTCTTATTCCAATGGAAGCATCCGTCTTCCTTCACATATAAACGTATCACGTTTAATCTCAACAACAGTTATCAAAAGTGAAAAAAATGCATCTACAACTTATAAGGTAAAAGCTAAAGATACACTCAGTACTATCGCTAGTCATTATAATCTAAAAGTTGAAACCATAAAGCAACTCAACAAATTAAAAACTGATAATATCAAAATAGGTCAAATACTAAACCTAAGCATTCCAAAAGTCCAAACAGCCAGTACCATTTATAAAATGAAAGTATTTGCTCTACCCGTGGTAACCGCAAAAGTTTCTTCAAGATTTGGTTACAGAAGGGATCCTTTTAACCCCAATGTAAATAACTTTCATTCCGGATTAGATCTATCTGCACCGGTTGGAACACCAGTAATTGCTTCAGCTGATGGGATAATTGAATTTAAAGGAAGAAATGGTGGGTATGGTAATACGGTTATCATACGGCACAAAGATGGTTATAAGACAATTTACGCTCATTGCTCAACTACAACTGTTGAAATTGGTGAAGAAGTAAAAATGGGTACCGTAATTGGCTCTGTTGGTAGAACCGGCACAGCAACTGGAGCTCATTTGCATTTTGAAGTAATGCAAAGGGGTAAATTTATCAACCCTGAGTCAGCATTACAAAAAATTGAAATTGTTACAGCCAAAGCACCTCAAAATAGTAAGTCTTAACATTTAATTTATTAATAAAAATAAATCATGTTCGAATAATTACTTGCTTTGAACTAAGAGGAAGTTTACTTTTAATATTAAATAATTCTTCTCAGGGGAATTGAAATGAATGCACTCTTAATTAGGCTTCAAAAAAATCCATTTTATTCCCTTCTTCCAATTGTATTACTTCTTTCCTATTCCATTGCATATATAGTGAGGGTAGGGATTATTCAATTATTACCTTCAGAAATCGTAACAACTAACCAAAAACCAAGTCTAAATAGAAATAGAAGTAATCATTCAAATATTTCAAATAAATCCGTAAATTTATATGAAGAAACGGTAACAGGGAATATGATAAGAGGGGCAATGGCAACCCCTGAAGGAACAGATCCATCTATGGCTGGCTCAGCTCCTCCAATAACAGAAGAAATCCCGGGAGCGGAAGAAATTCTAATTACGGGAACAATCAGTGGCTCTCCTTTGTTTGCCAGAATGACAGCTAAAGAAAAGGATAAAGAAGACTCGGAGGAGTATGGAATAGGGCAAAAAGTTGTAGGATATAGGGTAAAGGAAATATCACAACATCATGTAGTCTTATTTAAGGATGGAGTGAATATTAGGGTTGAAGTTGGAGAATCCCTTGGAGAAGCTAAGAAGAGGATACTTGCTAGTGCACCCGAGGTAAGTATCTCTACTCCTGATGGAAATTGTCCTGTGATAAAAAAAATGGTTTCAAGAACAGATTTTGAAAGAACACTTAAGAATCCAGCAGATATATATAAAGATGCTAGATTTGGACCAAATCTAGCCGAAGGAAAAATCGATGGTTATAAAATTTATCAAGTTCCTTCCAATCATATTTTTTATGCTTTGGGAGCCAGAAATGGTGATGTAATACGTAGGGTGAACGGAATGCCACTAAATGAAACAGATAAGATGATGGAGTTATGGGCAAACATTAAAAACTCTAATAAAATTATTATTGATATTGATAGAAAGAGTAAGTGCTTGACCTATGAATTTAATGTTCGAAACTAAGACCTTACAAAAAGGAATAAATGCAATTGTCTAAGAGAAATATTTTTCTATTTATAATTTTACTTCTAATTTCCTGGAATACGCATATTAAAACCCAGGATAGCAATGAACAATCCAAAGATTCAAATGAGGAAGAAAAAGTAAATAAAGAAGCTGGAAAAGTAAATGTAGGCAAGGATGGTAGAGCTTACTTCACTGCTGATTGGAGAAATACAGAATTAAAAGATTTCTTAAAAGGGATGAGTGCAATTGTTAAAAAAAATATTCTGGTAGATGAATCCATAAAAGGAAAAAAAATTACTATTATCTCTCAAAAAAAAGTGGAAGTAAAAGATGCATTTTCATTCTTAAAGTCAGTTTTAGAAGCTCAAGGTTTTGGATTGGTTGAAGAAAACGATCTAATTAAAGTTGTTAAATTAAAAGATGCATTAGCAAAAACAAATATAGTAAGAGTCGGAAGAGATCCTATACCAGAGGATGATTTAAAGCAAAATAAAACGATTACTCAAATTGTTCCCATTTATCAAAGTAGTGCCCAAGATTTAGAGCCGCTTTTAAAAAGAGTTACTTCTCAGGATACAGATATAATTGTATATCGTAACTCTAACACATTAGTAATTTCAGGATCTTCGAGTGATGTAAATAAACTTATCAAAATGATAGAAAAGCTAGACCAAAAATTTGAGGGTCCAGGAGCAGTTGCCTCTGCAGGTGACATACATATTTATACACTTGAACACAATGAATCAGAAAAACTCACGGCAGTTCTTACCAAATTAGATGTACCGGTGGTAGAAAATAAGATTGTTGACCCGAATAAGCCCAACCAAACACAAAAAGGGGAAAAAATTAAAGCCGTAGCCCACAAAGATTCCAACTCAGTAATTGTAACTGCTACTAAAGAAGAATGGCAGGAAATACAAAGAATAATTAAAATTTTAGATTTACCTAGAAAACAGATTTTACTGGAAGTTTTAATCGTTGAATTAACTTCCACAGACTTAAATGATTTTGGTATAGATTGGAGAGTTAGAAGGGAAGCCAATGCACAATTCAACTCAAATCTCGCTTCACAGGGTGGGATTATAGATAGTAAAGGACGACCGACTCAGGTCAATACACTATCCGGATTTTCCCTGGGTTTTTTGAGACCGGGCTCTCCTCAAATAATTGGTATTCTCAATGCGAATCAAACCAATGAGAATTTTAACGTACTCTCAGCTCCACAGATATTGACCATGGATAACCAGGAAGCAGAGATAAATGTAGGGCAGGATGTACCGGTAAGAACCCAAAGTAGAAATGCGGGTTTGGGTGGTTCAAATGCTGTTACAGTTGATAACTATGAGTACCGTCCTACAGGAATTAAACTTAAGTTTACTCCCCATATCAATAAAAATGATAAAATAAATTTGGAATTATACCAGGAAGTAAAAAACATAGCAGGGATTTCAACACAAGGTGGAAATCCAACCTTTAATAAAAGAGATGTGAAAACAACGATTACTGTTGACAATATGCAAACAATCGTTATAGGAGGTTTGATTTCTACAGATAGACAGAGAAAGGTAACAAAAATTCCATTATTCGGAGATTTACCTATTTTGGGGTCATTTTTTAGAAGATCTACAACGCAGATGGTTAAGACTAATTTAATGGTTTTTTTAACTCCGCATATCTTTGATAGTAGGGCTAAGGCTGATCGTATTACAGCTGAAAAAAGAATGGACCAAGAAAGAACATCTGAAGAAAGAGAGAAACTACTGCGATGAGAAAAACACTCGGAGAAATTCTAGTTGAAGATGGTATAATTACCGAGAAAGAACTTTCCGAATCTTTAAAGACACAAACGAAAAGTCATCTTCCCCTCGGACAGATAATTCAAAAAAAAGGAATTGCAGGAGAAATAGATATTCTTCGTGCACTTTCTAAACTTCATGGAATGGAGTTTTATGAGAAATTAGAATTTACTAATTTTGACGAAATCTTTAGGCACATACCTCTAAAATTAATTCAAAAAAGCAAGATAGTACCTTTTAACTATATAGATGAAATCGTATATATTGCTATAACAGATCCTACAGATTTGCATCCTATGGACGACATAAAAATCTTTTTAAAAGGATTCAGAGTAAAGTTTTTCTTAAGTCCTGAAACCGAAATTGATCGTGTAATACATGGTCATTTTGACAGAACAACCGCTGATACTAAAGAGATGATGGATGAAATGGTTGAGGGGGAACTTGGAGATCTCGCTGAAAATTTTAATGATGATGCATTAGATCTCTCTAATGAAGCTCCCATTATTAAAATGGTAAACGTGATACTATCACAAGCAGTTACGGAGAGAGCTTCTGACATACATATTGAACCCTATGAGAAATCAGTGATTGTAAGATATCGAGTGGATGGAATTTTACATAAAGTATTGAGCCCTCCTAAGTCATACCAGGCAGGTATAATATCCAGAATCAAGATCATGTCAAATCTCAATATTGCTGAAAATCGACTTCCCCAGGATGGTCGTATCAAGCTTAAATTAGCAGGAAAAGATATAGATATAAGGGTATCTACTATTCCCTGTCAATATGGGGAAAGGGTAGTAATGAGGATTTTAAATAAAACCGATCAAAAATACTCTTTAACTACCATGGGATTACTACCCCATATATTAGATAAGTTTCGTAAAATAATTTACTATCCTCATGGAATAATTCTGGTGACGGGACCCACAGGAAGTGGAAAATCCACTACCCTTTATTCAGCATTATCCGAATTGAATACACCTGAGAGAAATATAATAACCTGTGAAGATCCAGTGGAATATCAATTTGATGGTATTTCACAGATGCAGATGCAGGATAAAATTGGCTTAACTTTTGCAACAGGACTCAGGGCAATTTTAAGACAGGATCCGGATGTTGTGATGGTGGGAGAGATACGGGATGAAGAAACTGCTCGTATTGCTATTCAGGCTTCTTTGACTGGACACCTTGTTTTCTCAACACTTCACACTAATGATGCTGCCTCAGCTGTAACACGACTTGTAGACATGGGTATAGAACCATATTTGATTACCTCAACTGTATTAGGTTTTATGGCACAAAGACTTGTTAGGGTAATTTGTAAAAACTGTAAGAAACCTTATACTCCAACTGATATTGAATTAGAGCCCCTAAATATTTCCAGAAATGAATTAATAGATGGAACTTTGATGCGGGGTGAAGGATGTAATTTATGCATGGGGACCGGTTACAAGGGTAGAATGGGTATTTATGAATTGCTAGTGATGAACAATCAAATAAAAACAGTAGTACTACAGGGATCAGATTCAACAAAAATAAATGATATAGCTCTATCTACGGGAATGGAACCATTACGTCAATATGGAAAGATGAAAGTAATACAAGGATTTACCACACAGGATGAAGTAATCCGAGTGTGTTAGGGGGACAGAATGTCACTTTATCAATATGTAGCTTTTTCAAAATCAGGCAAAGACGAAAAAGGGATTGTTGATGCACCCAGTATTCAAGCCGCCCGAAATAAACTTAAAAACAAAGGTTTGTATGTAAGAACAATCAAGGAAGATAATGAAAAAAAAGAAAGAGAATTGTTTCCTTTCTTATCAAAAATAGTTTATAGAATCCCTAGAAAAGAGATTGGTCTTTTTGTAAGACAACTTGGAACTTTAATTGGAGCTGGTATTCCATTAGATAGAAGTTTGAGTAATATCATTGATCAAACTGAAAATACAAATTTCAAGAAAGTTGTAATTGAAATGAAAGCGGCAGTAACTGAAGGAGCAAGCTTATCTCAGGCTATGGAGAAACATCCTGATGTATTTCCAAAGCAATTTCCTTCCCTTATATCCGTTGGAGAAAAGACGGGAGAGTATGAAAAAACATTGATGAGGTTAGCTGAATTGGAAGAAGCTTCTTCTGAATTAAAGAGTAAGGTGCAAGTAGCTATGGTTTATCCCTTTATTATGGGGTTATTATCTTTAGTAGTTGCAATTTTTTTATTAACCGTCGTGATACCTCAAATCCAAGAATTATTCACTCAATTTGATGCCGAATTACCACTCATCACCAGGATTGTGATTGGTATATCAAATGCAATTATCAATTTTTGGTGGCTAATGATTGGATCAATCTTGGGTTCAATTTATGCTTTTATTAGATTTAAAACTTCTAAAACTGGAAGACCAAAATGGGATCGATTTGTATTAAAAATTCCTATTTTTGGAAGTTTAATAAGAAAAGTTTTGGTGAGTGGCTTTGCCCGTAACTTGAGTGTTTTATTAGCAAATCGGGTCAATTTAATAACTTCCCTGGATATTGTAAGTGTAGCTGTAAGCAATTATACTTTTGAATTAGAAATTCGTTCTGCTATTGATAAAATCAAGGAGGGAGGCAAATTATCAGACTCCTTTCAGGGATCTGTGATTTTAAGTCCAATGGTTATCGGTATGATTTCAGCAGGGGAAGTATCTGACACAGTTCCTCAGATGATGAGTAAACTAGCAGATATTTTTGACTCTGAGGTAAACAATGCAATAAAATCAATGACACAGAGTTTAGAACCGATTATGATTGTAGTGATGGGTGGATTAATCTTTACTATCATGGCGGCCATTATGACCCCAATGTACAAACTAACGCAAGATATACAAAATTTATGAGGTATAAAAATGAAAATAAACAATAAACTTTATAAAAGAAAAGGTTTAACACTTGTAGAACTCTCGGTGGTGGTATTAATCCTAGGTGCAATTATTGCTCTAGTTGCCCTTAATATCAAACCGGGAGAATTAAAGGACCAAACTGCAGTCTTAAAATTAAGGAAAGATTCCAGCTCCATTCCCTTGTATATTTCTCAATACGAAGAGAAATATGGAAAAATGCCCTCCGAAGAACAGGGATTACAGGCCTTGGTTGAAAAACCTACTTCTGGGGATGTTCCAGAAAATTATAAACCAATAGCCAAAAAAAGTGAAATCATGGATCCGTGGAATACAATTTATCAATTAAAATTTAATAATAACGGAGATTATTCATTAGTCACTTTAGGCAAAGACAAAAAAGAAGGTGGAGAGGGTAAAAATTCAGATTTTAATATATTAGCTGAAGAAGAATGGCCCACTGATTTTCAAAAAAAATAGTTGTATTGTATAAAACCTCTACCGAGGTCAATGAAAACTATTTCTAGAAGGAGAGGATTAACTCTAATAGAAATAGTTGTAGTTGTTTCAATTTTAGGAATAATTTTATCAATCAGTATTTCATCATTAAAAAACTTTATTAGACCTTCCACAGTAGATGTTGCAGAAAAACTCAAAGCTACTTTAATATACTGTCATAATACAGCTATTATACACAATCAAGCTGTAATACTTCAAATAGATATTGAAAACAATAAATACTTTGCTCATAGAATTATTAGAAGTGAAACCGGTATCTCTGAGAAAAAAATTATTGAAATAAAATTATCTTCCTCTGGAAGACTTATCGATGTAGTCGATTTAAGAGGAATCACGTATGACACTGGTATTGTAAAGATTCCATTTACTTATAACGGTGTTTCGGAAGATTTTTCGATTCATTTAGGGGATGAATATAAAATTAAGAAATCAGTTTTAAATTATAGATACAATGGAAAAGTAATAATTAAAGAAGGGAATTTTTCCAGAAAAGCTAGGGGTGGAGAATTTAATGATAATAGGAATCCTGAAGATGAAAATTCACTTTAATAAGAAAGGATTTAGTTTAATTGAAGTTGTAATCGCTCTTTCTATTGCGGCATACTGTATGGCAGAAACTTATTCTTTAATTAGTAGAGGCATTTATCTGCAAAGGCAGGCAATTAGTCTTACAAATGCAGTTTTCTTGGCTAAGATCAAACTCGCACAAATAGATGCAAGCCAGAAATTGGAAACAACATCATCAAAAGGAGATATACCGGGGTATATTGGATATAAATATGAAGTGGATGTAAAGGAAGAAGAACTTGATCTTTTAAAGCTAGCTGACAATTCAAAAGCAGGAAAACCACCAACAGATATTTTAGGGGAAGATGCTAATTCGAAGATGAGCGATTTACTAAAAAAAAGAGGACAATCCCAAGGTTCAAAAACAGGAGGATTGATAAAAATTTTTAAAATCAGGGTCGCAATTATTTATCCCATAGGGGCAAAAGAAGAAACGTACGAAGCTGTAACTTTCAAATCATCAACTTTTTAAATTTCCTTTGGAGTACAATCGAATTGATAAAATGGATGTAAGAAAACAAGAAACACCATAAAAAATTATAGCATTGTTGAAATAATAGTCATTCTTATTTAAAAAATCTAATAAAATAGGTTTGGGAAATATTACCCCTGCAATAAATAAAGATAAAGAAATAAATTGACTAATTATAATGATCTTATATCGATATATATTTTTAGAAAATATAGAAAAATAAAACGTGATAAAACTTAATATAATCAAATATAAATTTATTTTTGAGGATACACTAATTTTATCAATATTTTCTGTAAACATTACATCATATTCAATCCAAGGTTTTATTGAGAAATAAATCTGAAGTACACTAAAAATAAATGTTAGCTTGTAAAGAAAAATTAAACTCTTCCATGAATGATATAAATAGTAAATAAAATTAATAGTTAATATAAACCAAGCACGTAATACAAGCAAGGGAAGAAGTAGAATAAAAGTAACTAAATCCATTTATTAAATTTCTACTACTAACTCTAACTCAACACAGGAATTCAACGGAAGAGAACTTACGCCAAGGGCGGATCTAGCATGTTTCCCTTTCTCTTCAAAAATTCCTATGAGTAAATTGCTAGCATAATTAGCAACCAAATGTTGTTCATAAAATTCTGGATCACAGGCAACAAAGACACTTATTTTGGAAATATTTTTAATCTCAGATAGCTTAACTAGAGTTTGAATGGCAGAGAGAGCATTTAAACAACAAATTTCGAGAGATTCTCCGGCCTTTTCAATGGATAAATTTTTTCCTACCCTGCCCTGATTTACGAGCAATCCTTCTTTTAATGGAATCTGACCTGAGGTAAAAATTAAATTTCCCGCTCTTTTGACTGGTATGTAAGCCGCAATAGCAGAAGGGGCGGGGGGAAGTATTATGCCAAGCCTTTTTAGATTGGATTCGATGCTCATGTATACAGGAAAAAAAAATTTATGTCTATTACAATAAAAAATTCTTTAATTATAATAGTTTACTCAACCTAATGTAATCTATGCCGATGGAATCTCTTCTCGAATCTATACTTAAATTATCTCTAGCTACATTGTGTGGAGGGGTGATTGGTTTTGAAAGAAAATCGGCTGGAAAACCTGCAGGATTGAGAACAAATATGTTGATTTGCGTCGGTTCTGCTTTGATTATGGTATTATCAATTAATCTTTCACAATCTGTCACAGAAAACTTACAGAAATCTGGAGAACCTGAAATTAGGCTAGTCGGTGATCCTGCCAGATTAGCTGCTCAAGTGGTAAGTGGAATTGGATTTTTAGGGGCTGGAGCAATTCTTCAAAGTAGAGGGAGCATTGTAATTGGATTAACAACAGCGGCTACGGTATGGGCAAATTCTGCTATAGGATTATGCTTGGGAGCAGGTTTTTATATTTTAGGTCTGTTTAGCACCAGTATTGTTTTATTTATATTATATGTAGTAAGATTTATAGAATCAAAAACAAATAACAAACAACCCCGACCAAGGACAATAACTATAATTCATAAAAAAGGTAAGAAAATTTCTCAAATAAAAAATGATATTTATAAAAAAGGGATATTTATTGGGGCTGAGTCCATTAAAAAAAGAGTGAATGAAGTTGAGTATAAGGCTGATATTTTGATTCCACCAATCTTAGAGGAAGCACTAGTAAATCAACTCAGTGAGGATGATCATATTTTAACATTTAATATAACCAATACTATATAGTTATGAAAATATTTAATTTAGTTCCACATACTTTATATCCCTCCGAATACAATATTTGTAGTAATACAGGAGCCTGTTTTTATTTAAAAGCAAAACATAGAGAATATTCTTCTAGTTATTTCATGGAAGAATTTAAAAATCAATATAATAAAACTTATTATGAAGATGAAATAAATCTTAGAAATCTTGCAAAAAAAAGATTGAGTATTCTAACAAAATTTATTCAACCTAATAATAAAAAAATTTTAGAAATCGGATGTGCAGCTGGATTCTTTTTATCAGAAGCAAAAAAAATTGGTTTTATAGAAAAGGGCATTGAAATTTCAGAAAGCGAATCGAAATACGCTAAAGAATATTTAAACTTAAATGTTGATTGTATATCATTTTTAGATTTTAAATCTGAAGAAAAATATGATATAATTTCAGCATTTTTTGTAATAGAGCATTTTAGTGATCAAGAGAAAATTTTTAATAAAATATTTTCACTTCTAAATGAAGGGGGATTTATATTTTTAGCACTTCCTTCTTTAAATGGACCAACATACCAAACAAATCCAAAGGAATGGTTTGATACTCATCCGAGTGATCATTTTGTAGATTACTCTGACACTTCACTCGAAAAAGTATTAAGCATTTTTAACTCAAAAGTAATCTTTCGTGCTCCTATGTCCTACCATTCCCAAAGGGATTTAGGATGGAGAGGGAAATTTTCAAATAAATTAATATATAAGGTTTTAGCTAATATTTCTTGCTATGGAGATACTATACAAATGTTAGCAATAAAAAAATGAGAATATGAAATTCAAAGAATTAAATTTAAACAGTAAATTATTAGCGGCAATAGATGATATAGGCTTTTCTGAAATGACACCGATTCAACAATTGGCAATTCCAGAAGGTCTCAAGGGTAAAGATATAACTGGATTAGCTCAAACAGGAACAGGAAAAACAATTTCTTTTTTGGTTCCTATCATAAATAAAATTCATGAAGAGAATTTAACAGGTACTATAGCGTTAATACTTGCTCCAACAAGAGAACTTGTACTACAAATTTGTGATGAAGCTAAGAGATTATTAAGAAATACAGATGTAAAAGTTGCAACTATAATTGGTGGAACAGGTTATAAAGAACAGGAAAAAGAACTATCAGAAAAATCAGCTATTATAGTTGCTACACCGGGTAGATTGATTGATCATATTAAGTCTGGAAACTTAGATTTAAAGAGCATTAAATTTTTTGTTTTAGATGAAGCAGATCGAATGTTTGATATGGGATTTATAAAAGATATTCGATATGTAATGAAGTATTGTCCTAATGATAAACAGGTATTGCTTTTTTCAGCTACACTTTCTTATTATGTAATACGATTAGCTAATGATTATCTTAAAGATCCCGTTGAAATAAAAATTGAGCATGATCGTGTAGTAACTGATAATATCGAACAGAGTTTAATACATCTTGGTAGGGATGAAAAAATTCCCTTTCTAGTAAATAAAATATTAAATGATAACGATGAAGGATTAGGAATTATATTTACTAATTTAAAAGTAATGGTTCCTGAAATTGTAAATACACTTCGAAATTATGGTATTGCTATAACTGGTATTTCATCTATGCTAGATCAGAAAAAAAGAATACGACTATTAAAAGACTTTAAACTCGGTAAATATAAATATATGGTAGCCACTGATGTGGCCTCTAGGGGTATAGATGTTGAAAATATAAAGGTTGTATATAATTATGATTTGCCCGGAGATATTGAAAATTACGTTCATAGAATTGGAAGAACAGCTAGAGCAGGAAAAAAAGGAAAATCAATTAGCTTCTGTTCGGAGAGAGATTACGAAGAATTAGAAAAAATAGAAAAATTTATTGGAAATAAACTTAATGTAACCGAGGTCGATGAAAATGATTTAAAACTTCCCAAAGGGGAATATCAGAGATTTATTCCTCATGGTGAATCAGATTCTGTTGAATTTTTAGATAGAAAAAAAAGTACTAAAGATAATTATAATAATAAAAATAATAGAAATAACAAAAAAGACAAAATTCAACACAAGGGTAAATTTAAAAAAGAATTTAAAGATAAAATAGAAAGACCCAAAAAACAAAATATAAATCCTGTTGATGAAGCTTTATCCTTACTCCAAAAAGCTGATAGTGTCCTGCAAGTAGAAAAAGGAAATCTTAAAAAACCTTTTAAGCAAAAACAGGAAAGAAAAATTAAAACCGCAGAAAGTAACAAAAATATTTATATTCCAAAAGAAGAAAAT